>CABVBB010000347.1 GCA_902496505.1 uncultured Peptococcaceae bacterium | reverse complement strand
TCGGCACATAGACCTCATCGCCAACTTTGACTTGAGTCACCTTATTTTTGATGATGGTCGGTGCCTGCAGCACTTCAACAGTCAGATCGTCCTCTTTCTTCGTCAGCTTTTTCTTCAGGGCGATGGCTTCATTGTGCGCCTTGTTGGCCTCCAAGCGCTGCAACTCACGCATTTCCTTGAGGATATCCTCACTTTCGCGGCGAGCCTGGCGCACGATCTCCAGCGCCTGATCTTCAGCGCGGCGCTTGATTTTTTCGGTAGATTCGATCAAGGCTGCCTGCTGTGCTTCCAGATCAGCCAGCTGCTCCTCTACCTCCCGCAGCTTGCGCTCAGCCTCCAGGCGCTGCCGTTCAGCGGCTAAATTGCTGGTTTCCAGAGACTGGATCAGCTCGGAAACATCGTTTTGTTCAGCAGAGACCAGTGTCCGTGCGTTTTGGATGATATCTTTGGAGAGCCCCAGCTTGTGTGCGATCTCAAAAGCGTTGCTCTTGCCCGGTACACCGACCAACAGCCGATAGGTGGGCGAAAGCGTCTCGACGTCAAATTCCACGCTGGCATTCTGCACCCGTTCTTCTTCAAAGGCGTACGCCTTGAGCTCGCTGTAATGGGTAGTAGCGACGATTTTGGCGCCTTGCTTGAGCAGATGATCCAGGATAGAGATGGCCAGGGCAGCACCCTCGGAAGGATCGGTGCCTGCACCTAATTCATCCAGCAGCACCAGAGAATGCTTGTCGATCTGCTTGAGGATCTGCACGATATTGGTCATGTGAGAAGAAAAGGTACTCAAGGACTGCTCGATACTCTGCTCATCACCGATGTCGGCATAGACCTTTTGGAAAATGCCCATGGTCGTCCCTACTTCCGCTGGTACATGCAGACCGGACTGTGCCATGAGCACAAAGAGACCTACCGTTTTCAAAGTGACGGTCTTACCGCCGGTATTGGGGCCAGTGATGATGATCGAATCATAATCCTCGCCCAAAGTCAAGCTGAGCGGCACGACTTTCTGCGGATCGATCAAAGGATGGCGCCCCTGCTTGATAGCCAGTTCCGGCGTTTTCACCAGTTTGGGCGCTACAGCCTGCCAATTTTCACTAAGGCGGGCTTTGGCAAAGATGAAATCCAATTGCGCTAAGACGTCCAAATTATATTTCAGTGCCTCTACAGATGGGGCGATCTTTTGGCTGAGTTCGGTCAGCACCTTGATGATCTCATCCCGCTCCCGGCTGTAGGCATTGCGCAGATCATTGTTCATCTCCACGACGGCCATCGGCTCGATATACAGGGTCGCTCCGCTGGCTGATTGGTCATGGACGATGCCGGGGATCTGCGCACGGTATTCCTGCTTGACCGGCACGACATAACGATCCTCACGGATGGTCACGATGGCATCCTGTAAATATTTGCTCTGTGAACGGACGATGCTGTCCAGTTTTTCTTTGATGCGGTTGCGCAGCGTGGCGATCTTGCGGCGTACGCTGTAAAGTTCATCAGAAGCGGTATCTCTGACAGTGGCTTCAGGGGCGATGGTATCATCGATCAAAGCCTCCAGCTCTGGAAAAACAGCCAGCTGGCTGCCCCACCATTCCAGGCGCGGTACAGCATAAGCTTTTTTGCGGTGGACGAGGAAATTGTTCAGCCGTCTGGCTGCGACCATCACATCCAAAAGCTGCAAAAACTCTTCGGGTTCCAGCATACCGCCGATCTCGATCTTGCGCAGCTGGCGGCTGATATCGATGATGCCGCCCAGCGGGATATTGGGCTCATACCGTCTCAAGGTGACTCCCTCAGTGGTCTCGGTCTGCCACTGGAGGATATCCTCATAATTAGTGATGGGTTTGAGCTGCTTGGCTTTGTTTTCACCCAAATGCGAGCTGCATTCCTTCATCAGCATGCCGATGATCTTATCATATTCCAATTTTTTTAAAGTTAGTCGATTCATGATCTACTCCTATTTCTATTGCACACCCCGGAAATAATGACCGTATGTGCTCCCTTCTGGGTCAAGCGCGTCCAGCTTTTGGGCAGTTTTTTCGCTGATGGTGATCTTTCCGGTCGTCATATATTGATCCAGCGCCTGACGGTAAATAGCCGTGACTTCGGCGATCCACTGCGCAGAGCGCTCCCGGCTTTCGATACGGATGATATCGACGCCGGTCTTCAAAACATCTTCTAAACGTTTATATAAATTCAAAGTCTTGCAGTTATAGATAAGCATTCGGCAGGATCGATCCGTATAAACCGGAAAAACCATGCCTAAGCGATCCTTGAGACCATATGTGCCGCTAAGGCATGGTGCTTGGCAAGCCTTAGCAGCGCTGCGTCCGCCTAAGACTGAGCCTAAGACGCACTGCTCACTGATCATCAAGGGGAAATTACCATGGATCAGCACTTCTGTCGGCACATTGCCGATATAAGCAAAATCCGCGATTTGGTGCAGATTGAGCTCTGGTGATAAAGTGACTTGGCTGACTTCAGCCTCAGATAAGCACTGGATAGCTGCGTCATTGAAAATATTCATAGGGTAATCTGCGGCAATAGTGGTCCAGCCAGCTTCCTGCGCTAAGCGGAACGTTCCGGCATTGGCGGCAAGTATGCCATCGAAGCCAGCTTGTTTGGCTTGCTGGTACCATTCGCGTACGCGGTCAAGCTCTGCTTCATTGGCGATAGCAGATACCGTCAGATAGATCGTACTGCCATGCTCATGGCAGTAGGCAGCTGCTTCTGACAGCTCAGCGGTCTGAAAGCCAGCATGACCTTTGATCGCAGTCATATTGGCGATCACTCGGTCAGCACCAGCGTCAACAGCTGCTCGGAGACAAGCCAGGCTGCTAACGGCGACAGAAAGCAGATGGGCTGCATAGCCGTTCACCTGCGGCGGGATGCGGTCCAAAAGATCGCCTGCAGCCTCCCAAAATTCCTCCTGTCCGCGCAGCTGAGGCTGATCCGATCGTTCCAGCTGATCGATGATCTCACGGCGCAGCTTGTTCAGTTCACTGGCGGGTACCATGATCCCTTCATCTAAGTCACCCTCCAAGCGTTCCAAACGGTAAGCAGTATTGCCCAGCCGGTCTAACTGTTTGCGGACATCCTCCCAGCTTGAAGCGTGTTTCTGTGCCAATTCGGCGATATAGTCGCTCTGAGCCTGCACGGCGGGATGGTCGTCATCCCAGCCCCTCAGCTGCAAAGGCTGTCCCAGTTTAGCGGTCAGATGCAGATAGAGATTTTTTTTATGCGGCTCACTGGGCGTACTGTAAGAAGCGGCAGCCTGTTTGAGCAGGAGCGCGTCACTGGTTTTGTAGATGGCTTTAGCCTGAGCCGCAGGTTTAGAAAGCTGCAATTCGATGATATCACCTTTGGCAGCTTGGCTGCGGCGTTGACCTTGGCAGTAAAATTCATTGACTTGGCCGGCGATCTCCTGACCATCGGCAGTGAGCAAGAGATAGCCATCACCACTGT
>CABVBB010000346.1 GCA_902496505.1 uncultured Peptococcaceae bacterium | reverse complement strand
ATGGTCCAGCCTTATCGAGAAGATGGACGAACTGCCCCAGATAATAGTCGGTCTGGATATAGACGTCCTCCATGAATTTGAAGTAGACTTCTTCGGCCAGCTTGGTATCATATTTTTTCTTCATGTGCCGGATGAAGGTATGCTCCTGCAAGTCAACATTGTGGAAATGGGAGAAGATGACGTCGTACTGCTCTTCTTCGATCAGATAGTTGAGCGCATCAGCCTGCCACTGCGCAGAGACATACCACGCTGCCAGCATACAATCGGTGGTCAGCACAGGGTCCGGCACGCAGATCATGGACGTCGGCGGGATAGGACCGAATTTGCCTGTCACTTTGTCGAAGAGTTCCTGCGGATGCCAGACCTTGCGCTCGGTGAGATCCATGGAGGCAGAGACCCAGATGCGTACAGTGCTGCCGTCTTCGGCTAGTTCCAGCACGCGCATGCTTCTGTGGCAGGGCACCGGTTCGTCATGGCGGAAGCCTTGATCTCTGATCTCTTTGACGAAAACGCCCTTGGGCAGGACGGCCAGCGGATCAGCGTCTTTTTTGGAGCGGTACATCACGATGTGGTCATACACGCCCTGTTCATTGGGACGGATCAGTGCTGGGCGGCTGATGAGGCCTTTGGAGAAAAGCATAGTGAATTCTTTGCAGCCCTTGGCGTCCACCTTCCAGCCTTCCGCGTCCTTGACCGGCGAAAAGGCCACATCCAGAGGCGTGCCGCCGCTGGCGTATTCCATACCGTCATAGCGCTTCATGAGAATGGTGCGCACCGTATTGGCCGTCACCTTGTCATTGACGCCCTCCAGCGCCTGACCGTCATCCAGCTGGAGATCGGTGATGACGCAGGGCACTTTGGCATCTTCGGCCGCGTTGGCCTTGTAGGTCACTTCTTCTGTTCGTTCGCTGGCGACGATCAAATATTCCCCGTCCACCTGGCAGCTGCCCATGCCGATGCTGCCCGGCGTCGTACCGTCAACGACATGCAGCAGCGGATTACCGCTGGTTGGCGGCCAAGAGGAACCCGGCCAATGCCAGACCAGCGTTTTTTTGCCCGCCTCCACGAAAACATTCCACAAAGGCTCTGCCCAGCAGGTGCGGCTGTCCAGATTGTAGCTCATGGTGTCCAATTCAGGATTGGGCGCGTAGAAGCAGGTGATGCCATGAGTTGCCGGATAAGCGCCAGTGGCCAGCGTCGTCCACATCGGCGGCGTCACCGTAGGCACACCGCCCAAAAGCACCAGATCCTCTCTGGCTGAGCCCGCGGCGATGATCTTGGCCACGTTAGGCATCTTGCCCTCTGCTACATACTTACTGGTCAGGCGCGGGTCCAAACCATCCACGCCCAAGACCAGGATCTTTTCTGCCAATGCTTTGCGTTCCATCTCCAACACTCCTTTTGAATGAACCTTGTTTGTTTATTACTCTGTATCCATCATATCAATAGAGCTTATCGATGTACAGCAACGCGATAGCGTCTTACAGCCGTTAAACCACGCTGAGTGGACAGCGCCCCGCCGCGCAATAGCTGTTGCTCCTACCGCAAATCAGCGTTAAAATGAAAGTAAGATCATTTTACGGAGGGGGTCATCTTATGCGATTCGAGCAACTGGAATTTTTCGTCGAGACAGCCAAAAGCCAATCCATGCGCGGCGCTGCCGAGAAGCTGCACGCTTCCCCGCAGAATGTGAGCAAAGCCGTCAAGCAGCTGGAAGAGGAGTTGGATTTTCCGCTTTTCATCCGCTCGCGGCAGGGCTTATTTTTGACGCCGCTGGGACAGGAAGCCTTCAAGGTCGCGCAGACGATTTTGGAACAGGCCAATTATCTCACGCAGCATTTGGGCAAAGACATCCTAGCGGAAGCTGATCTGACCGGGCATCTGCATGTGGCCTCCTCCGTCGCGCTGTCCTTCTTCGCCATGAGCCTGCTCACCGATCTGGCGCATGATCATCCCAAGCTCAATATCCAGCTCACTGAGCATGAACGCTTGGATACCCAAAGCCTGCTTTCTTCCTCACCCTACCATATCCTGCTGCTCAGCGGCTCGCCGCAAGAGCTCGCCAAGTATCAGACCGAAGCCATGCGCCAAAGCTACCATTGCTATCTGCTCAAGGAGGAATCGCTCCAGCTGCTCATGAGCAGCTCATCTGAATTGGCCGCCAAAAAAACCATTTCGCCCAAGTTCCTCTCTCAGCTGCCGCTCATCACCTATACCCCCAACGGCACGCCCACCTCTCTGGCCCAGAATTATCTCCTCCAGCACCGCATCACTCTCAATCAAGCCGTTCAGGTCAACAATCTGGCTCTGGCCATGCAGCAGGTCTGCGACAGTTCCTACTATTTTCTCTCCTGCCAGATGATGTTCAACTACATCGCCCCCTACTACCGCGACCGCCTGACCATACGCCCCCTCTCCCCAAGGCTCCCTTGGCAGCATCTCATGCTCCTGCCCAAGACTCAGCCCCGCTCCGATGCTGACCGTCTCTTCCTCCAAGCCCTGCTCCCTCACTTCCACGGCAAGATCCGCGAAGTATTCTAAGATAAACGCCAAAAAACGGGTGAACGCTTTTACGCGTCCACCCGTTTTTTTGTCATGCTATGCTTTTTTACGTTTGAACTCGATACCCAGCGCGCCTGCTGCTAAAAGCAGAGCGAGGGCGCTTAGATCTTTTGCCTGAGCTGTACCGGTCTTAGGATTATCACTATTTTCTTTAGGACTTTCACTGAGAGGCACTTCGTTCTCATCAATAACCACTTCTGCCGGCACAACGACCGTATTGTCAGGAGTCGTCGGTGCATTAGGCGCTAGCGGCGTATTGTTGTCCGGGATCACCGTTTCCGTATTACCCGAACCGCCATTATTATCCCCGCCGCCAGAGGTGCTGTCACCTTCGCCGCCGGGCGTATTGCCGCCGTCACCGCCAGGTGTCACATCTTCGCCCGGATTGACAGGGCCAGTGGTTTCTTTGACTTTGTAGATCATATAGATCACATGATCGTCGGCATCGATACGCATGGTTTTGTATGTGTACTCTGTGATATTTTTCTTGATGGCTGTGCCGCCCAAAACCAAGTCCTCTGTGATCTCAGCGTCTGGAGCGATCCTGCCAGTCAGATCCTCTGCAATAGAAACTTCGGCTTCGTCGATGTACTTCACTGTCCATTCAGCGGCTTCTTTTTGGTAGTAGATATCCGCTTTATTCGCAGTTGACTCCAGACCCAAGGTCAAAAATCCCTCCGTGCCATCACAGCTGGTAGAGGTCATCTTGTAACCATCTTTTTCTCTGGCATGATCTTTGATAAAGATGCTGTCACCTGTTTTAAATGGCTGCCCCTGTACTGACTGGATCGTTTCTTCAACGACCTTCTCCTCTGCAATAACACCATTGACGATCGTTTGATAGTGATGGATGAGCAAAGGGGACTCTACACTGACATCTACTATCTTCTCATACTTCA
>CABVBB010000345.1 GCA_902496505.1 uncultured Peptococcaceae bacterium | reverse complement strand
CTGACCGCCGCCATCTGCCGTAGTCGCTGAAGTCTGTGTAGACACACCGTCGCCGAAGCAAGGTCCCGGCCCGTTCATGCAGTATTGCTGCTGAGCATTGAAGGTGACGATGGCCTGCCCGATGAGCATCAGCCAGTTGCCTAATGCGTTCTGTACATTATAGGGCATTTGCGCTGCGCTGATATTGCCGATCACTTCAGCCGTACTGACGACGACCTCTGGATGCAGGATGCCGTTACAGTCTGTCATCTGCCTTCCCCCTTTCTCTGACAGCATATGCTTAAAACGCGTCTCTTGTGCGGCAGGTCAAAAAAGCCCTCCGCGTCTGCGAAGGGCCTGGGGTCTATAAAAGATGCTTGCGCAGGCTTTCACCGGATTCTGGTGAGAGCATAGCTGGTGGAATGTCCAGCACTGTTTTGGCGCCGTAATGCTTGATCTGGCTCAAGCGATAGGCTGCTCTGGCGTAAGCGACCAACACGCTGGAGGTGAATTCTGGATTGGAATCGAGCTTCAAAGAGTATTCGATGATGTGCTTGTGCTCGCCCTCTGCACCGGTATTGCCGCTGCGGATGACGAAGCCGCCGTGAGGGATGCCGCCATGCTCGCGATCCAATTCCTCCTGGCTGATGAAATGCACAGTGGTATCGTATTCATCAAAATAATTGGGCATCGTCTTGATGGTGTTTTCGATAGCGGCTAAGTCTGCGCCGTCTTCAGCTACCACAAAGCATTCCCGCAGATGCTTCTGACGGGCGGTCAATTCTGGCCGCTGGCCGCTGCGCACAGCGTTGATGGCTGCTTCTACTGGAATGGTGTACTGCTTGCCGTCCTTGACGCCCGGCACCCGGCGGATCGCGTCGGAATGACCTTGGCTCACGCCTTTGCCCCAAAAGGTATAATCTGCACCGTCGGGGAGGATGGCCTGTGCATACAGCCGATTGAGTGAAAATAATCCTGGATCCCAGCCTACAGAAATGATGGCCACTTTCTGTGCCGCTTTGGCACTGGCTTCAACTGCGGCAAAATGCTCTGGGATCTTGGCATGGGTATCAAAGCTGTCTACTACATTGAAGTACTGCGCAAAATAAGGTGTCTGCTCTGGCAGATCATTGGCTGAACCGCCACAGAGGATCATCACATCAATGTCGTCCTGCATCTTTTCTGCCTGTTCGTACGAATAGACTGGCACATTTTTGCCGACGGTGTGCACGCTTTCTGGTGCTCGGCGCGTAAAGACGCCCTTCAATTCCATGTCTGGATGTTTGGCAATAGCTAATTCTACACCCCGTCCTAAATTGCCGTAGCCTACGATGCCGATTCTGATCTTGGTCATATAACCCCGCTCCTTTGCAAATTTTTTTCCCTGCAAATTTTACCACATCACACGCCAATTGAAAACCGTCCCTGCTAAGTATACAATATTTCGATTCAGTTCTCGATCCTCAGCATCCGGTAACCGATGCCCACATGGGTCTGGATATAGATCGGCTGGGTGGGATCGGGCTCGATCTTTTTGCGCAGCGAGGCCATGAAAACGCGGAGCGAGCGCATATCGCTTTCTAACGCCGCGCCCCAGATCTCTCTGAGGATGTATTGATGGGTCAGCACTTTGCCCACATTCTTTGCCAAAAGGCAGATGAGCTTATACTCTATGGGCGTCAGATGGATCTCCTGACCATCGCGGTACACACAGCCCGCGGCATAGTCGATGCTCAGCTGGCCATTGACAAAGACCGCTGCATCACCGGCACCGCTTTGGTCATAGCGCGCCTTGCGCAGGGCCACCCGGATGCGGGCCAAAAGTTCATCGACACTGAAAGGTTTGGTCAAATAATCATCGGCCCCGGCATCCAGCGCTTCGATCTTGTCGCGGTCGTCACTGCGGGCGCTGACCACGATGATGGGCGTCTCTGTCCAACTCCTCAGCTTGCGGATGACTTCCACGCCGTCTGTATCCGGCAGCCCCAGATCCAATAGGATGACCTGCGGCTGCAAAGACAACGCCAGCGTCACTGCTTCTGCGCCATTAGCCGCGATCTCCTGATGATAGCCGGCATTGTCCATGGCCGCCGCCATCAAGCGCTGTACAGCCTTGTCATCTTCAACGATCAAAATGCTCGCTTTCAAGGATCGTCTCCTCCTCTGCAGGTAATGTGAAGCCGACCACGGTTCCCTTGGGCAGATGATCCTGCACATAGATTTCCCCATGATGGGCTTTTATAATCGATTGACACAGGGCCAGTCCCAAGCCTAAGCCTCTGCGGCTGTCGCCTTTGTTTTGACCAGCGGTGAAAAATAGATCGAACAGCCGCGCCTTGTTTTCATCGCTGATACCCTCACCGTCGTCAGCTACCTCGACCACCGCCATTTGCCCCTGGCGTCGGACACTGATCGTAATATGCGAGCCGCTTTCGGTATACTTGATGGCGTTGTTCACCAGATTGATGATGACCTGGACGATCAGCTGACTGTCCATGCGCGCCATCAAAAATTCATCCTCCAGCTGCACCGTGAGCTGATGCTCGCTTTTTTGACGGCTGACATGACGCAGGGCTTCTTCGACCACATCGGCAAGCAATTCGTCGCTTTGATCGAGCAAAAGCTCGCTGTTGTCCACGCGGGTGAGGGAGAGGAGATTTTCCACCAGATCCATCAGCCAGCTGGCATCATCATAAATATCCTCGATCATGGTGTGCCTTGTTGCCTCCGGCAGCTGGCCTTGATCCTGCAAAAGCAGGGCGGCACTGCCGGAAATGCTGGTAAGCGGCGTGCGGAAATCATGGGAAATGGCCCGCAGCAGATTGGCGCGCAGCCGTTCGCGGTCAGCCTCCAAAAGGATCTGCTTGCGCTGTTCATTGAGCGCATACTGCTCTAGGACCAACGCTGTCTCTGCCAGCATCGCACTCAATAGTCCCCGCTCCTGCGGCCGCAGCCGTTCGCGCTGCGTCATGACGATGCCCACCACTGCCAACACGCCGTCACGACCAGCGATAGGCAGATAGAGTCCCTGCGCGCCGGAAAGGGTATCGGTGGAGCGGCCGGCAGGCTTGTTGTTCTTAGCCACCCAAGCGGCTACTGCCTGACCGTCTGCATTCGCGATCTTATCGGCAGGCTGCTCCTGATACAAACACGGGTGCGGTTCGCCTAAGCCCTGCGGCCCCACTTCATAAAAGACCACCGATCGTTCCAGAAGCTGGACATACTGCTGACAGGCCGCACCAATGATCTCGGACAGATCATTGGCCTGCTGCAGCTTGTGACTGGTAGCCAAAAGCACCTCTGTGCGCTTGGCTTGACGCGCAGATAATTTGGCCTGATCCTTGACCTTGAGGGTCAGCGAACTGGTCAAAATGGTGGTGATCAAGAGCACGATGCACGCCACCAGATCATTGCTGTCATGGATCCAAAAGGTGAGATGCGGTTCCGTGAAGAAAAAATTGTACGCGCCGATATTGACCACAGAG
>CABVBB010000344.1 GCA_902496505.1 uncultured Peptococcaceae bacterium | reverse complement strand
TGTCATCCATGATGACCACATCGCTGGCCTCTTTGGCAACTTCTGTACCACCGCCCATTGCAAAACCGACATCGGCTTTTTTCAGCGCTGGCGAATCGTTGACACCGTCGCCGGTCATGCCAACGACCAAATTGAGCTCCTGAGCGATCTTGACAAAACGGCTCTTATCACTAGGCAGAGCACGAGCCACGACTCGAATATGCGGGAGCATTTCCTTGAGCTTTTCATCGGAGATAGTCTGCAGTTCGTCCGAAGTGAGGACGATATCCTCCTCTGTTTGAAGCAGACCGGCTTCTTTGGCGATCGCCATCGCGGTATCCTTGCGGTCACCGGTGATCATAACGACCTGCACGCCGGCGTTTTGGACTTCTTTGATGGCCGTGATGGATTCGGGGCGCACATCGTCGCGAATGCCGATGACACCGACCAGAGTCCAATAACCCGCAGGCAGATGACCGTCAACGATCTCTTCATCCGCCACAGCCAGCGCCAAAACGCGAATAGCCCGGCCGGCTAAGATATCGATCTGTTCGTTGATAGCCGAGAGATCGGTCAGTTCCTGCTTTTTGCCGTCTTCATCAAAATAGTAGCGGCAGTTGGCGAGGATACGCTCTGGTGCGCCTTTGATCAAGGTGCATTGGTAGCCTTCGCCGTCGACTTGGGTAGCGGAATATTTGTTGGCGCTGTCAAAGGGGATCGTGTTGATGGTCTTTACATCAAACTGGCTGCCTTTGCTGGCCACAAAGCCTAAGACAGCACGACCGGTGGCATTGTCGCCGATGATGCGGATATTGTCTCCTTCGCCAGTGATCATAGCGTTGGTGTTATTGTGGATGCTCAGGCTGAGCATATGTTTCAAGCCGCCCAAGACATCGTCGAAACTATTGTAGTTTTTGCCCTGGCCGTCAACAAAGACTACGGCCTCCAGCTGTCCTTTGGTGATGGTGCCGGTTTTATCGCTGAAAAGGATATTGAGACTGCCGGCGGTTTCGATACCAGCGATCTTCCGCACGAGGACATTGTCCTTGAGCATCTTGCCCATGTTCAGCGCGGAAACGATGGCGACCATCAGCGGCAGACCTTCAGGTACTGCCATAACGATGATGATGACAGCCAAGATAACGGCCTCCACCAAGTCATTGACGGGATTCATCCAGTTGGAGCAATAAGCGGTGATAGCGGCCCAATCAAAGCCATTGTGGATGACGACACGCTGGAAAAGGAACGCCACAGCGATCGCTACACCACCGATATAGCCAAATTTGCTGATGCCGTGAGCGAGATCGCCCAGCTTGACTTTGAGCGGTGAATCGCGCTCCTCGTCAGTCTGCAGCTCACTGGCGATCTGGCCATAGACGGATTTGTCACCTACTGTGCCGACGCACATGATCGCATTGCCGGAGCAGACCACTGTACCGCGAAAGACCTTATACTCATTCAAGAAATCCATCGAACTTTCCTGATCGACATAATCCGGCGGCATGGTGAGCTTGGTCGCTTCTTTGTTCTCACCATTGAGCAGGGATTGGTCGACCTTGAGGCTACCTTCCAGCAAAATGCCGTCGGCAGGGATCTTGTCGCCTGTTTGCAGTAAAATACAATCGCCCACAACGATATCATCAATGGGCAGTTCGACGATCTCACCGTTGCGGTAGACCTTGCATAAAATCGTTGAAGCTTCTTCTTGGAGCTTCTGAAAAGCGTTTTCATTGCGGTATTCCGAAAAGGTGGAAACAAAGGTCGCCAGGATGACGGCCAAGGCGATTCCGACCGATTCATACCACTCTGTTTGTCCCATAAAAGCAAATACAACGTTGATCAATAAGGCGACGCACAAGATCTTGATCATCGGATCGCCGAAATTGCCGATCAGCTTGTCCCAAAAGGTCTCTCCTTTGATCTCGCTCAGGCGGTTGTCGCCGTAACGTGCTTTAGATTCTGCTACTTGTTGATCATTTAAACCGATATGCTGCTGACTCATTTTGGTCTCCTTCCTCTTTTTACCCCAGAGATCGGATCGTGACAAAAATCACTTTGCTGAATGCTTCTCTGGTGATGCGAAAGATCATCTTGTCTTTTAATGGTGTTCTTTCGCCTTGGGGAACGGTTCTGCCGTCCGCTGTCATCATGGCCGTGAGCTTTTCATTGATCAGCCACCATTGACCCTGGATACGCTCTACTCTAGCCTGTACGGCAGGATCTGCCTTTTCATCAGCAAAAACATTGCTGAAAAGATGCCACGCATAAAGCTTGCTGCCATCATCGATATCCAATACGCCATCGTCGATCCACTGACCGCTGCGGCCGCGCACCTCTGTCTTGAGGTAAAACCGTACGATCTCGCCCCGCAGTCTGCTCTGGCAATAAGGGCAGACGGGCTGCTTTTCATCATAAAGGACGAACCAGCCCTGCTCACACTGCGCATTAGGACAGCGGTGCAGCAGATCATATGTCTTAGCCAGCGCCCGCTCCCATTCCATAGCAGAGGGCCGTTCATCAGGATGATGCAGCCCTATGGTGAAAAGCCGCAGAAAAAGGTTTTCCAGAAAAGGGCTGACAGCCTTGAGCGTGACTTTAAGGTGAGCTGGTCGATTAGACTGGTCATTGGGATCTTCGATGAAAAGCGCCTTGGGACCGAACATCAAAAAGTCGTTTTTGCCTTTGGAGGCAGTATCATAGACTTTGGGGCCGATCAGCGGGTGGCGCAGAAAAAGATATTCATAGAGCAGTACGCCTAAGGCATAAAGGTCGCTGGCGATCCCTGGCGAATGACGGCGCGGGTCTCCAAAGGGCAGGCCTAAGGTAGCCAACACTTCTGGGGCAATATAGCCTCGCGTACCGATGACTTCCGGCGGGAACATATCCGGCACCACCAGAGAATCGATGTCGATGATGATGCAGGAACCGCTTTTGGGATCGATCAGCACATTGTTATTGGATAGATCGGAATGAGCCAATCCCGCTTGATGCATCCTTCGTACAGACCGAGTGAGCATGATGGCGATATCCATCATCGATTTTAAGTCTCCCCGTTCTTCCTTAGAAAGAAACATCCGATTATCCGATGTGAACCAATGACTTCTTTTGTCCTTGCCCGCAAGCTTGAGCTGCAGCGCAGAGTTTTCATCAAAAAAGAAATTGTCAGGGTACGTCGGACAAACCAAGCCAAATTGCGGAAATTGGACAATGGCGATGGGCCAACAAAACCGTTCAGAAAAATATTCCGCTAAAGCGTCAGTATTCCCTGCCGCTCCGCCATTTTTTTCAGAAAGTGTCGGATTATAAGGCCCTAAGATCGCTTGGATACGCGCACGCAGATACTCATCGCTGGATGCAAGAGGATCATTGAAAAATTGTACGACATAGGAACGGTCAGGGGCAAAGTAGGTATGCTTCATCCCTCCGCGGGGCGGATCGTCCTTTATGATATAGGGTATCGCACGGCCATCCTCCAAAATAGCTTCTGC
>CABVBB010000343.1 GCA_902496505.1 uncultured Peptococcaceae bacterium | reverse complement strand
GCCGTGTCTCAGTCCCAATGTGGCCGTTCACCCTCTCAGGCCGGCTACTGATCGTTGCCTTGGTGAGCCGTTACCTCACCAACTAGCTAATCAGACGCGGGTCGATCTTTTAGCGACAGCTTCGTCGAGAGGCCGTCTTTCTTCATCTCACCATGCGGTTAGATGACCGTATGCGGTATTAGCAGTAATTTCTCACTGTTGTTCCCCACTAAAAGGTACGTTACCCACGCGTTACTCACCCGTCCGCCACTAGGTTTTAAAAACTTCGTCCCGAAGGACTCTGTTTAGAAAACCCCGTTCGACTTGCATGTGTTAGGCATGCCGCCAGCGTTCGTCCTGAGCCAGGATCAAACTCTCCATTAAATTATCCGACGCATTTCTGGTCGGGTACTTCTTTTTCCGCAGGAAAGAAGAAGTTCATTAACGAATGTTTTTAGCTCATTCACTTTAAGAATGCTGGTATCACTTTCGTGATGTTCGCGTTTTACGTTTATACTTCGTCAAGTTTAGAATCGACTGGTTTTTGGTTTATTCGCTTCTAACTGTTCAATTTTCAAAGAGCTTTCTTGGCTGCCGCTTCAAGCGACGTTTGATATCTTACCACAGAGGGAAGATGTTTGTCAACAACTTTTTTTGAAGAAGTTTTAGTTGACGGTGTGTCTCTCGGACAGCTTGTTTAGTATATCTCTCTGAGCTCTGATTGTCAACCCCCTTTTTTACTTTTTTCTCGATTTTTCTTTGGCTGCCGTCAAAAAGCCCTTTTCTACAGCAATCGCTGCCTTCTTGATCTGCCTTCTTCCTCTATAAAAAACGCCGGATGCTGCGCTCTAGGGCTGCTGCATCCGGCGTTTTATGCTTACTGTGCTTGATTGTGTTTCTTTTGGTCCGAAAATATCCGTGAGACTAAGCCCACGGCAACAGCCAGGCCGTAAGCCAAGCCCACTTTACCGAGGTAGCGTCTGAACTGCCGTCTTTTTTCTCCGAAATAGATCTTACGGATCTCACGCATGGTCTTCATCCTCTCTAAGGCTTAATAACCGCGGGAACGCTCCTTCATTGCCCGGTCGATCTCCCGACGGGCTGTTTTTTCTGCCGCAGCGTCGCGCTTGTCGTAAAGTTTTTTACCTTTGCACAGACCCAGCTCGATCTTGATGCGGTCGCCTTTGAAATATGCCTTGAGTGGGATCAGCGTCAGCCCCTGCTCTTTGATCTTGCCTAATAGGCGCATGATCTCCTGCCGGTGCATGAGCAGCTTGCGCGTGCGCAGCGGGTCCCAGCTGTAAAAGGTATTGCTCTGCTCATAGGGACTGATGTGCATATTATAAAGAAACAACTCACCATTATTGATGGCCGCGAAGCTGTCTTTCATGTTGGCCTTGCCGGCGCGCATGGACTTGACCTCGGTGCCTTTGAGCTCAATGCCCGCTTCAAAGGTCTCCAGCACGGTATAATCATGCCGGGCCTTACGGTTCTCCGCAACGATTTTCATTGGTTCCACCACTTTTCTTTTACTTTCATATTATAAATTAAATCATAGCACATTGCCCGGCCAGATGCCAGTTTTAGTTAGTCCATTTGCCCCACTAGTGATAAAAAAAGTGCATCCAGGGTCTGCCAGTCGGTCAGCCGTTCTTCCTGCCAGCTGTCAATAACTGTCTTAAGCTGCTCCAGCTGCCGCTCAATATACTGATCCAAAGGCGCAAAATGCGGGCCTTGGCCGCTTTCCGGCATCTGCTGCTTGCGTGCTGTCAGCGTCTCTACCATTGGCCGCAACTCATCATCCAAAAGGGCATCTGCCAGCTGGCCAAAGAGCACCGGCGGCGGTGTCTGGCGCTGACTGATCCACTGGCAGGCCAAAAGCGGGCGCAGAACGTAGAAATACTTCTTGTAATTGACTTGCTCTCCCTGCAGATAGGTATGGAAGTTTTTATTGGCCGTACCGTAATAATGGTACATACTGGCGCGGCAGGAAAAATAGGGCCGCACCGCCTGCTCCACCTGCGCCCACTGGGGCGTGGAAGCATAGACGATGGGCGAATAGCACCATTCATAAAGTGTGGCATTGGAGCGATGGAAATGGCGCAGGGCCTTGGTGATGTCCCAGCCGTTGATATCCAGCACTTCGTTGAGCTCCCAATCGATAAAGTCTGGTATCTCCTCCAGCCGGAGATAATCCTCCCTGCGCCGGATATAGATGAAGCGCACATCATAATCGCTGTCCGGCGAAGCCAGCCCCCAAGCGCGACTGCCCGACTCCACGGCATGCAGGATCTTGACCTGCTCCTTTTGCTCGATCTCCTTTAATTTCGCTAAGATCGTCTCTTTGATCTGGGTATTTTCTGTCTCAAAACTCATCTTTGACCACCTTCTCATTGATCGTCATCACCAGTTCCTCTACCGCCCGCATATCCGGCGCATCCGGCAGAGACGTTTCCGCCGCCGCCCGCGCCAAGCGCTTCTCATACTCTGCCAAAAGCTCGTAAAACTCGCCGCGAAAGCCGCCGTAACCGTCTTGATAATCCCCTCTGCGGATGGCCATGAGCAGGTCATGCTCTGCTTCTCTATAGGTGATGATCTCGCCTTTTTCCAAAATATCCACGGCTGTCATCATCAGCCGGATCAAATGCATCGCGTGCTTGTTGAGGTGCAGATCGTCTTTTTTCTTGTTGCGCTTGCCCAGCTTGTCATAGTCTCGGACAATATTATGCAGCTCTCCCCAGATATTTTGGTAATCCCTGAGCGGATAATGATCAAGCGTCACGTCCATATAGATCTCCTGCTCCCAATCTGGCTGAGTCGGCTGATCCAGATACAGCCTGATCTGGCCGCCGTCAAACGAGCTGTAGCGATGCTCCATATCGGCCAAGGTATTTTGCAGCGTGCGCCAGATGTGATACTCCTTCTCCGCCTGCGGATAGCTGTCCCTGGCCAGCGCATTTTGCAGCCGCCTGAGCTGTTGGTCTGCATAGCCGCCGAAGGAACGAATGGCTCGCTTGGACAAAAACACCTGCCGATCGTCCAAAAGCAGCTGCCCCAACGGCGATACATAGAAGTAATTGCGCTCTGCAAGCCCCAAAAGCTCCAGGAGATTGGGATTGCACGACAAAAGCAGCTCGATCGTCTTGCGGAAGCCATAGATCGTCGTATCCGTTTCCTCGTCCACATACTGCTCAAAGGCGCTCAGCCCGATCAGATCCCGCTTGCTGTTTAAAGCCACCCCGCGGATATCCACATCACTCTCCGTTGTATTCGTCCCATATGCATAGCTGCCCGCCAGCCCCAAAAGCATGATATGCCGGCCTAAGTGCTCATTTTCCCGCAAAAAAGCATATTTCTCGCCGCTTAGCAGTGCAGCGTCAATATTCATGCTCATCCCTTGCTTTCCCCAATTGTTTCTTTCAGTATAGCACAGTCACCTCAGAGAGAAAAGTCTCCACTTATTTAACTACTTTTGCAGATGAATTATTTATTTAAC
>CABVBB010000342.1 GCA_902496505.1 uncultured Peptococcaceae bacterium | reverse complement strand
AATGGCGCTCAGATCATGTGATGCGCAATTTGGAAGCGCTGCTCATCGTAGCGGATAAAGATACGATGCTGGTGCTTTCTGGTAATGGTGAAGTGATCGAGCCAGATCATGGTATCGTTGCGATCGGTTCAGGCGGCAATTTTGCCTTGGCTGCCGGCCGAGCTCTTTTGGAAAACACCGATATGGCACCGCGGGAGATTGCCGTGAAGGCATTGGAGATCGCGGGTTCGATCTGCGTGTATACCAACAGCAACATTACTGTGGAAGAAATTTGTTAAAGGATGATGATCATGGAAAATCTTACGCCACAGCAGATCGTGACGGAATTGGATCGTTATATCATTGGCCAGGATGAGGCGAAGAAAAGCGTAGCTGTCGCGCTGCGCAACCGCTATCGCCGCAGTCTTCTGCCGGAAGAAGCGCAGGAAGAGATCAGCCCTAAAAATATCATTATGATCGGGCCCACTGGCGTCGGTAAGACAGAGATCGCCCGTCGGCTGGCTAAGCTGGTCAAGGCGCCCTTTGTCAAAGTCGAAGCGACCAAATTTACTGAGGTAGGCTACGTGGGGCGAGATGTCGAATCGATCGTCCGCGACTTGGTCGAGGCAGCTGTCCGTCAGGTCAATGATGAAAAAGTCAATTCCGTTGAACGTCAGGCTGAAAAAATGGCCAATGAACGATTATTGGATATCATCGCACCGCTGCCAAAGAAAAAAAGCAGCGTGGCCAATCCCTTTGAAATGTTCTTTAATGGCACTAAAGATCAGCATGACGATAATACGGCCAGCGAGAGCATGGAAGAGATCAAAAACAAGCGGGATATCCTCAGGGAGAAACTGAAGCGTTTAGAGCTCGAAGATGATTATGTCGAGGTCGAGGTGGAAGACACCAACGCGATGAATGAGATGCTTTCTACCATGGGCATGGATGATATGGCCGGCAATTTCAGCGATATGTTCAGCGGCCTGATGCCGAAGAAGACTAAGAAGCGCAAGGTGACTGTAGAACAGGCCAGAAAGATCCTGACTCAGCAGGAAGCAGAAAAACTGATCGATTTTGAAGAGGTCAAGCAGGAAGCGATCAAGCTGGCAGAAAACGCCGGGATCATCTTTTTGGATGAGATCGATAAGATCGCAGCCAAAGGCGGCGGAGGCAGCGGCCCTGACGTTTCCCGCGAGGGCGTGCAGCGTGACATCCTGCCTATCGTCGAGGGCTGTACCGTCAAAACAAAATACGGCAATGTCAATACCGATCATATGCTTTTCATCGCAGCGGGCGCTTTCCATGTCTCCAAGCCAGATGATCTGATCCCAGAATTGCAGGGGCGTTTTCCTGTTCGCGTAGAACTGGAAAGTCTCAGCGAAAAGGATCTGGAGCGCATCCTGCGCGAGCCCAGCAACTCTTTGCTCAAGCAATATGAACAGCTTTTATCCGTCGAGGGCGTGACGCTCAATTTTACGCCAGATGCTGTCAGTGCGATCGCAGGTATGGCAGCGGAGATGAATGAGCAAACTGAGGATATAGGCGCCAGAAGACTGCATACTGTCTTGGAAAAGCTGTTAGAGGATGTGATGTTTTCCGCTGTGGACGGTGCCGAGGAGGCAGTCACGATCGATAAAGCTTATGTCGAAGAAAAATTGGCAGGCTTGACCAAGGACAAAGATTTCAGCAAATTCATCTTATAGCCTTAGCAGGCATAAAATACACATCACTTTATAGGAGGAATGATAATCATGTTAACACTTTTAGAAAAAACCAGAACCCTAAACAAATTATTGCAGAAAAACAAAGAGATCACTGTTGATTTTAGTGAGATCGCGCAGGTCCTTTCCGAAATGATCGACTGCAATGTGTACATCATCAGCAGAAATGGCAAGCTCCTCGGCAATGCTTTCATTGCTGGCTTCAGCTGCATCACTGTAGAAAATATTTTGAGCGACAGCGGCCGTATGCCTGAGGATTACAATGAGATGCTTCTGCGCACCTCTCAGACCAGCGCTAACATTCTCAATGAAAAAGGTCAATGCGTTTTCGACGGCAGACATTGCGATCTGGGCGGCAAGATCTCGACCATCGTTCCGATCACTGGCGGCGGCGAGCGTCAAGGCACCTTGCTTTTGGCCAAATTTGATAATGAATTCAACGATGAGGACTTGATCTTAGCCGAATATGGCGCCACCATCGTCGGCATGGAGATCATCCGCAGCAAGTCCGACAAGATCGAGGAAGAAGCCAGAAAGAAAGCGGCTGTCCAGATCGCTATCGGTACGCTCTCTTATTCTGAACTGGAAGCCATCGAGCACATTTTTGCTGAGCTCAACGGGCCGGAAGGTTTATTGGTCGCCAGCAAGATCGCTGACCGCGTCGGCATCACCCGTTCTGTCATCGTCAATGCCCTGCGCAAATTTGAAAGCGCCGGCGTGATCGAATCCAAATCGCTGGGCATGAAGGGAACTTATATCCGCGTACTCAATGATTATCTGCTGGATGAATTGAAGAAGGTCAGATAATTTTAGCAAGATGATCCAGCTTGTCCGTTTTATTCGAGCGGAAAGCTGGATTTTTTTTGTCTATCGTGATAAAATTTAGACAAAATACGCAGCTTTACGCTGTGAGTCAAGGGGGACAATCATTATGAGTATTACCAAAGCAGTCATTCCGGCGGCTGGTCTAGGTACGCGTTTTTTGCCGGCGACCAAAGCACAGCCCAAGGAAATGCTGCCCATCGTGGACAAGCCGACTATCCAATATATCGTCGAAGAGGCAGTAGCATCAGGCATCACCGATATTTTGATCATCACCGGCCGCAATAAGCGTGCTATCGAAGACCATTTTGACCGCTCCATCGAATTGGAGATGGAGCTTGAGCACAAAGGCAAAACGGCGCTTTTAAAACAAGTGCGGCAGATATCTGATCTGGTGGATGTGCAGTATGTGCGCCAGAAGACGCCGCAGGGTCTAGGACACGCCATCCTCTGCGCCAAAAATTTCGTAGGCAACGAGCCTTTTGCTGTGCTTTTGGGCGATGACATCGTTGACGCTGAAGTACCCTGCCTGAAACAATTGATCGATCAGTACGATCATTACAACGGCACCATTTTGGGCGTGCAGAAAGTCAGCCAGGAAAATGTCAATAAATACGGCATCGTCAAAGGCAAAGCTTTAGACGAGCACCTTTATATGGTCGAAGATCTGGTGGAAAAGCCCAGCGTCGAAGAAGCGCCGTCCAATGTAGCGATCTTGGGCCGCTATATCATCACGCCGGAGATATTCCCGCTGTTAGAAAAGACCCAGCCGGGTGCAGGCGGTGAGATCCAGCTGACCGACGCGCTGAAAGCGCTGGCCAAAAATAAGCAGGTCTGGGCGTATGAATTTGCTGGCCGCCGCTATGATGTGGGCGATAAATTGGGCTTTTTGGAAGCCACTGTGGAGATGGCGCTGAAGCGGGAAGATCTCAAAGATGATTTCTTGGCATATCTGCAAAAACAGCTGGCTTTGAAGTAA
>CABVBB010000341.1 GCA_902496505.1 uncultured Peptococcaceae bacterium | reverse complement strand
GAACGGCCCTGACTCGCCAGCCACTCCTGCATGGCGCTGATCTCCGCCAAAGGCGACTCGATCACACCACCCTGCGCCGCCGTCTCCGGGAAGCACTCCGCCAAAAGCGGCGCGAACCGCTGCCACAGCGCCTCCGCCTCCTCGATCTCTGCCTCCTGCACAGCTTCTATCGTCTCCAGCGGCTGTCCATAAGCCTCATTGCACCAAAATAACGGCTCGCCTGCCTTGAGTCTCTGCCATAACGCTTCCTCTATCATCATCGCCACATCCTTATCTCTATCCAATGATCTAACATATGTGTTTCATTGTACCATGCCGACACGGCTAGAACAAGCCTTGCCCATAGCTTACATCAGTCGTTCCTGCTGTGCCCATACGTCAGAGGGGATCAACGGTCTGTACACATCGTTCAGCCGGCAATGACTGCCGTCTTGGAAACACAGGCGATACACGCCGCCCATAAGATGCTCACAGCTCACCAGCTGCGGCCAATAATAGATCCGTTTATACGGTATCCACAGCACCAGAAAATGGCGCGTAGAAAGGCCGGCATCCATCTGTACATAAGGCTCGTCCTCTGTCAGCTCCTCATAGATCAGCTTGGCCGTCTCTTCTGGATCGCCCCACGTCAGGATGCGCCGGTAATTGGGCATGCACCAGGGAAAGATCGCCGCCAATAAGCAAAACACGCCCGGCGCCAGCAAAAAGCTATTGAGCACGATCATCGTTAAAAGCAGCGAGGTGAGCGCTCGTTCCTCCAAATACAGCTGATAGACCACCACATAGGCAAAAAACACCCCAAACAAGGTCAGGCCAATGCCAATGACGCGGTAACTTTTGGTGAGGTAGCGTCTCAGCCATGTATCATGGTCAAACCAATACCCCCGCTCATCCGCCCTCTCCCGCTCACTGAACAATAGCGACCAAAACAGACAGAGCAGGAAAAAGCAGCTTTTATTGAGCAAAAGATACAGCCCATATACATACCACTTGAGCAAAATATCCCCCAAAGCTAAAAACAACGCCCCGCCGGTCCGGGCATAGTCAATGCCCACCACCAGCACGCCTAAGGCAAAAACGAGCTCCACGCCCATATTCAAAAAGACCCGCGCCGCCCTTATGCCACCCTGCCGCTGCTCCAAACCTAAATAAAGCAGCGCTGCCAGGATGAAGAGCCCGCTCAAAAAGGACGCCTCTTTAAAAAATTCTGGCTGCAGCAAAAAAGCGCGCAGCGGCTCCACCTCTGTAAAGCCTTCGCCTAAAAAAGCGCCGAAAAACAGCGGCTCCATGATCGCCACCGTGGTGATCAAGATAAAAGGCACCATACAGACCAGTATCGTCTCCCATTTATTTTCCCGCCGGATCGTATGGTACAGCGTCATCAGCGGCAGCATGGCCCCTATCCCCATCTGGAGATAAACAAAAGCAAGACTGCCGCTGACGCTGGGCATCGTATGGGCTAAAAAATCCTGCCAGATCTGTATGATCATCATGGCAAATTATCCCCCTTAGGCTTCATTATCTCAAAGTATACAAAAACGCGCTCCAAACAGCAAGCCCTGTCAGATTTTTTGCTGGACACCAAAAAAAATCGGCAGCACTGCTTGGTAAGCAATGCTGCCGTGAGCTCGTCACACTTGAGCCAACTCTTCATAGAGATAATCGTTCAGGATCTTGATATACGTGCCCTTCATCCCCAAGGAGCGGGCGTCGATGACACCAGCGCTTTCTAATTTGCGCAGTGCATTGACGATGACGGAGCGGGTGAGTTTGTATTCCTCAGCCAATTTGCTGGCTACCAGGAAGCCTTCATTGCCCTCGATCTCGCCGAAAATGTATTTGACCGCTTCCAATTCGGAATAGGAGAGGACTTCCAAGGCCAGCTGCACCACGTTCTTCTTGCGGGCCTCGTTTTCGGCTTTTTGGTTGACTGCACGCATCAATTGGATAGAAGCGACCACAGCGCCGTATTCCAAAAGCATCAGTTCTTCCTGATCGAAACCTTTGTCCCTGCGGGCGTAAAGCACCGTCCCTAAACGCTCGCTCACATTGACCATCGGCACCAAGGTGACCACATGGCCGCTTTTCAGCTGATTGGCCTCCATCTGAGTGAAGCCGAAGAGCCAAGTCATATCGCCGTCCTCGATCTTGCGCGACTGCAATTCCTCCAGACTGAAGAGCGCCATATCGTCTTCATCGCTGTAGCCCAGCACTTCACCACTTTTATCGATCATATACACACTGGCACCGACTAATTCCTTCAGCTGACGAGCCACCTCGTCAAACTCTAAAGCATCGCCTGCCGCCTTTTGCAGTAAATGATGCATCACACGATTCTTTTCCATTAAATTTTGCATTTCCATTTCTGTTGTCCTCCTCAAAATATATTTCTCAAAGATAATAGTAGTATGTCCAATCTTCTGCACAATATACCTTTTAGGAAAATTTTAGGAGTTGAATTTTTGCGGCGGTCCCATGTGGACAAAAAAACGCCCGCCTGTTTCGCAGACGAGCGATTTTTTACGGATCTTTAATGGTCTTCACCATAACCGATATGCATCTCTACCCACTGCATGACGTCAGCCAGGCCTTGACCGTTTTCAGCGGAAAAGAGCACGATGGGCTGCGAGGGATCGGCGCCTAAGCCTTCGCGGATGATCTTGAGCTGCTTCTGCCACTGACCGCGGGAGACTTTGTCGCATTTGGTGGCGACGACCAAGGTCTCCTTGCCTAAGTGCATCAGCCATTCGTACATATTGACATCGTCACGGCTGGGCGGGTGGCGCAGATCGACGATCTGGATGACGCCGGCGAGCTTGTCGCGCTTGATCAGGTACTGGTCGATGAAGACCTTCCATTTTTCCTGCTCGGAGCGGCTGACCTGAGCAAAGCCATAGCCTGGCAGATCGACGAAATAGAAATCGTTGTTGACGCGGTAATAATTGAGCGTCTGCGTTTTGCCCGGCTTGCTGCTGGTGCGGGCGAGACTTTTGCGGTTGATGAATTTGTTGATGAGTGATGATTTGCCCACATTGGAGCGGCCGGCCAAGGCGATCTCGGGCAGGCCGTCAGTGGGGTACTGCTTAGGTCCGACCGCACTGATGATGAATTCGGCGTTTTTGATGATCATGGGTATCCTCCTCGCCGTCTATTTGCTTCCTTTGCGGCGGCTCTTTTTATCTTTGACCAAGGCCAGCGCCAGAACGTCGTCCAAATGGCTGACCAGGTGGAATTCCAATTCTTTGCGGATATTGGCCGGGATATCGTCGATATCCTTGCGGTTTTCTTCCGGCAGGATGATGACGCGGCTGCCCGCACGATGGGCGGCCAGCACTTTTTCTTTGACGCCGCCGATAGCCAGGACTTTGCCCCGCAGCGTCATTTCGCCGGTCATCGCGACATCTTTGCGGACCTTGCTGCCGGTGAGCGCGGAGATCATGGCTGTAGCCATAGTCACGCCTGCGGAGGGACCGTCTTTGGGCACAGCGCCTTCGGGCACATGGA
>CABVBB010000340.1 GCA_902496505.1 uncultured Peptococcaceae bacterium | reverse complement strand
GGATGATCTCGTCTTGGCCGCCTTCGGTGACGCGGTAGACGGCAGCCAGGCCGCGCTGGAGGTAGTAGATATGCTCGATGGGATCGGTATTGCGCTGGAGATAGTCACCTTTGTTGTACCAGCGGATGTATTGCGGGGAAAAGGGGTAGTCCATAGCGAGGCGTCCTTTCTGGCCTGACGGCGGCCGTATGATCGATGGGAATGGTCTTATTATAGCGTCTGACGGGATGATTGTCATCTGTTGGGGAAAAGCTTCTCTGTTCGATGATCATGAGCGCAGAGGGCAAATTTTGCCGAGAAATGTTAGCATATGTTTAAACATGACGCTTATGGACTGGATAGAATAGATACAGATGGCAGTATTAAAAATTTCTAATGAGAAGGGGAGCGTAAAAATTGGTTTCGGAACAGAGAGAAAAGTTGTTTTATATCGTGAATAGTATCGTTTGTCTGGCGCTCATGCTGGGCTTTGGACATTTGCAGCCGATCGGGTCGATCACGCCGCTGGGCATGGACATTTTGGGGATCTTCATCGGTCTGATCTACGGCTGGTCTACGGTGGGCACCATTTGGCCCAGTCTGGTGGGGATACTGGCTATGGGCTTTACAGATCATGCGACCGTGAGCGTGGCCATCAAGGAGGCCATGGGCAATGACGTGGTCTGGCAGCTGCTTTTCATCATGGCGATGCTGGCGCCGATCGAAGTGGAGGGTGTGGCGAACCACATTTCCAAATTCTTTTTGAGTCTGCGTTTTGTCAAGGGCCGTCCATGGGTCTTCAGTATGGTATTTTTGTTCGCCACGTATATTTTGTCTGCTTCCACCAGCGGTACAGCCACGATCCTGTTGATGTGGGCCATCCTCTACAGCATTTTGTATTCGGTGGGGTATGGGCCAAAGGATCGCTACACGTCGCTGATGATCTTCGGCGTGGTCTATGCCAGCGTTTTGGGCTTTGCCACCTTTCCGTTCAAGGGGCCGGCGCTGGCGATCCTGCGCTCTTATGCAGCGGCCTCGGGCAATGTGGTGGACAATGCGCTCTACATGCTGGTGATCATCCCCATTTCCATCATCATGCTCGCGGGCTTCATTGCGATGATGCGCTTCGTCTTCCGGCCAAACTTGGATAAGCTCAAAAATATCGATCTGGATGCGTATTTTGCCAGCCAGAATTTGGGCAAAATGACCCTGCGCCAGCGGATCCTTTTGGGCATCTTGATCTTGAGCATCCTTTTGATGTTCGTGCCCAGCATCCTGCCCAAGACGTGGGCTTTGGCGGTCTTTTTGAATAGGCTGGGCACCAGCGGGGCAATGGTCTTGATCATCGCACTGATGGTGGGCATTCGAGTGGAAGGACGGCCGCTTTTGGCCTTCAAGCAGGCTGCGCCGAAGATCCAGTGGGGCATCGTCTTCTTGGTCATGGCGGCGCTGTATGTGGCGGGTGCGCTGTGCACCGAGGGCACAGGGGTGACGCAGTTCTTCTATGACCTGCTCTATCCTATTCTGGGCGGCCGCAGTGAAAGCACCTTTGCCTTGCTGGGACTCATCAGCGGTGTGATCCTGACCAATTTTGGCAACAATGCGGCTATGGGCGTGGTGCTCATGCCGATCATCCACGCGTTCACGCTGGAATCGGCCTTTGATCCGTATGTCACGGTCACGCTGGTCACGATGATCGTCTTCGTGGCGCTCCTGACGCCGATTGCTTCGCCCCATGCGGCACTTCTGCACGGCAATAAGGAGTGGATCTCCACCAAAGATGTGTACCTTTACGGCATCGCCATGACCATCTGGTCCATCTTCATCGCCTTCGTCATCGGCTTGCCGCTGGCAAGGATGATATTTTAAGAAAAAGCCTGGCCGCATAGGTCAGGCTTTTTGGGTGTAGCAGCGGGAGCGTGTATCTGGTAGGATAGAGGGAGAAGGATCGCACTGTCGTTATAAAAGGAGTGGTGCAAGATGTTGGAAACCGAATTTGTTTTAGCAGGCCAGCGGCTTAAAAATCGCATGGTGTATCTGCCCATGGGCTTGGGGGCGATGCCGCTTGAGGCGCGGCTGGCCCATTATACGCAGGCAGCTGCGGGCGGAGTGGGACTTTTGATCGCGGAGGCGGTCATGGTCTGTGCGGAAACGCCGCGGCAGTATCCGGTGATGCCGGGCGTCAGCGCGCGGACGACTATGCTGGGGCTGTATACGGACGAGCAGCAGGCGTGGCTGGCGCAGGTGGCGGCGATCTGCCACAGAGAGGGTGCGAAGGCTTTGGTACAGCTGGCGCATCAGGGGCTGGATGAACCGCTGGAAGACAGGTTGCTGTCTGATTGGCCGCAATCTAAAATGGCGCAGGTGCAGGAAGCGTTTGTGAATTCTGCCAAGCGGGCGCAGGCGGCTGGTTTTGACGGTGTGGAGCTGCACGCGGGGCATGGGCTCTTTTTGTCGCAGGTGCTCTCTCCGGTGATCAACGACCGCACGGACCGTTGGGGCGGGAGCGCCGCTAAGAGGACCGGCTATGTGACGGAGATCATTCAGGGGATCAAGGTGGCCTGCGGTAGGGACTTCATCACCGGCGTGCGTATGGGCTGCAATGAACCGACGCTGGGGGCCTCTATCCAGACGGCGCAGCTCTTAGCGCAAGGCGGTGCGGACTTTCTGGACATCTCCGCGGGCATCAATAACAGCGCCTATGTGGGGCTGGAGCGGCCGGCGGATTTCCCGTACAGCCGCAAGGTCTACGGCGCGTGCCAGATCCGTCAAAAGGTCAGTGTGCCCGTTATCGCAGTCGACGGCATCCGCACCAGAGCGCAGGCTGAGGATATCCTGGCCCGAGGCTGTGCGGATCTCATCGGTCTGGGCCGCCCGCTCCTGGCCGATCCCGATTGGCCGCGCAAAGTCTTGGCCGGTGAAACGCCCAACCCCTGTCGGGGCTGCGCGACCTGCCGCTGGTATCAGGATGCAGCGAAATGCCCGTCAAGAATGGCGCGGTAAAGGGAAAAAAGACCGTTCTGATAAGCCCGCAAAAGGCTTGACGTATAAAATATTATCGTTTATCATAGAATCAACAAAAGGAGAGTTATTCCGCAAGGAACACTCGACCAGCAATGGGTCGGGCGCCTAGTGGTGCGGCAAACACCACATTAAACGGTTTACTCCCATCGCGTTTTGACTAAGTCGCCAATCGTTCCAGGATACAGGCGGCTTAGTCTTTTTTTGTTACAAAAAAGGCCTAGTGCTTGTTATTGGGAAATAACAAGGCGACAACGGCAACTCCGATTTGTATCAATAACAAAGCAATCGTTATTATTTCGTAAGTTGTCATGTCATCACCCCCTAATGGGGGAGCAAACCGCCTAACCGTTCATTCAGCAATCACTGAATAGGTAACTCTCCTCGGCTATTTTACCATATATCGACGTTATTCGCCATATAATATGATTAAAATCAGTATGTTCAAAAAGGACTAGCTGCGCCGGGCGGTGTAATAAAGCATTAATAGATAAGGAGGTCGAGGTATGGATAGAGAGGCT
>CABVBB010000339.1 GCA_902496505.1 uncultured Peptococcaceae bacterium | reverse complement strand
AGTGGAAATCGTTTATCCCAGCATTTTACGACAAGCTTAGGCGCTCTATGGTTTCTAGGACGAATTCGCTGAAACGTTCGCCAGGACGGTCGCTGGCTAAAACTTGCTTATGAGCAAATAGATACTCAGCCAGCGGAGAATCCTGCGGGATGATCGCTGCATCCGCAGCTTCAAGCATAGAGAGATCGAAGAAGCTGTCTCCAGCGGCAGCAGCACAGCGGCAGCCCAGCCGCGCTGACAAACGTTTTAACGCTGCTCCCTTGCTGAGCGCCTTGGGCAGTACATACAGCTTCTCTCCATTGTGATCCAGATAGACCTTATCCAGATCCAAAATACGACTGAGGGCGTCCAGACTGTTCGCTGCCTGTTGGCTTTTGGTATAGACAAAGGCTTCATCTACTAGGCGCGGTGCCAAAGTGACGGCCTCATCCTGTTGGAGTAAAGCCAGTGCTCGCTTGAGCTCGGGCAGGCTGTCAGCGATCAAGCGTGCAGTTTGAGCTGCCCACGCTGCATCAGGCACGCCGCTCGTCAAAAGAACAGCGCCATTACTGGTCAGCGCATAAGGTGCCGGACCAGAGGACCACAGCTGGATGCGCTGATACTGCTCCAAAGATCGGGTCGTCAGGGGCACGATGGTCAAGCGCTCTTTGAGCTGCTGCAAATGTTCGTAGGCGCTGGGTGTCATATAGGAAAGCGCTTTGCCTTCCTTGGTCTCCACACAGATCCCTTGCGCGTAATGCTTATAAGAAAAAATCAAGGTGTTGTCCAGATCAACTGCAAAAAACATGTATCCTCCCTCTTGTTGTGGTGATCAGATATCGGCCTTCATGTCCTTGATCAGACCGCAGGCATTGTAGACACGCAGATCATAAGGCTCCACAAGCACATTTTTTTCTTCGGCCAAACGGTAGATATGGGCCAGATGGCGCGGGTCACACTGTGTGGAGACCAAGATCTTCCACGGTACCCGTCTGAGGAGCACCCGTGTGGTCTCGCCGATGCCGGGCTTGATCAGATTGATGTCATGGATGTCAAAGGTCTCAGCCAGCTGAGCGACTTCCTCCATACCCGTCAGAGCACCGCGCTGCGGCCAGTGCAGTTCTTCTTGGTTCAATTTGGGGAAATAGGCTTCGATGGTCTCGATAAAATGATAGGACAGATCCTGCTCTTGGAGATGCTCATAATACACAGCACCATGATAGTCCTCTGGCCCGATCAAATGGTCATTGAGAACGGTTCGGCTGACGAGACCGGAAATGGTAGCATTGAGACAAGCGCTGGGGATCAGGAAATCTTCATACGTGCCGCAGAGATCGGTGATCTGGGCAGGATCAGCCAAGACGGCCAGTCGAGCTGAGACCTCAGGATAGTCAGCTAAGGCTTGGCGCAGCTCATGCAAAATTGCACCCTTGCCGGTCCAGCCGTCTACAAACTGCAGACTTTGCGGCGAATGATCTTTAAGGATCGTCTGCATAGCCTGCTGGTCGATCCCGCGGCCGCGAATGATGGAGAGACCATAGTGGCAGACTGTCCGCTTAAGATAGCGCTCTAAGTAATGCTTGATGAGGATGCCTATCGGCAGACCAGCCCTGGCTAAAGAGACCAAGACAATGTCACCGGATTTTTCCTGGGCGATCTTTTCTGCGACGACGCGAACGGCCTGGGCTGTCTTGGCGCCGTTTAAAGCCAGCGCTTCCTCGTAGAGCGCCATATATTCCGGGGTAGGCTGATATTCCAGCGGCAGCATCTCCGAATAATGGGTGCCGCTTTGGATCTTTTTCTCGCGCGTCAAGGTATCTTCTGGCTCGATTTGCGCAGAGATATCCTTTAAAAGCAGCGTTACATCATCACTACGATAAGAGGTACGCATCATTTACACCACCTTACACCAAGAATATGCTGGCAGCCTGCCTGCCGGAGAGCCTGTTCCAGCTCCCAAGCCCCTTTTAGTTGCAGATCATCAGCATCCGTGAGCCAAATAGCCCAGTCGTAGGGCCGGAGATCATACACAAAGGTTTGGCGGCCAGCTGCATAGAGACTGGTCAGCTGACAGCCATTATCGATAGGATAGCCTGCCTCACGGCTGATCTTAATAGGGCTGCGGGTCGTGGCATGTACGACGACCTCGGAGTCCGGCCAGCACTTTTGCAGTTGGTCAGCGGCTAGGATCGCTGGATACATGAATTCCTCACTGCCCAGCACCAAGATGCGGCCAGAGAGCTGGCCATAGTTTTGGGCCAATCGCTCCAAAAGCTCTGCACCCAAGGCGAGCGCAGCCTGATGGTAAGCCAGATTTTCTACGCCGCTGCGGCTTTCCAATTTGCCGCCTATTTCCCAAAGTGCTGGTGTAAAGTCTGCGGGCGGCTCAGGCGGTTGCCACGGCGCGACAGCCTGCAAATGAGGATAAGGATCCAGCTCGGCATGGTAGCAGCCGCGGATCAGATAATGGCAGCAGATGCCGCGCTGGATAAAATCTTGCAGCAGATCATCCGTTAAACCGTTGACCAGTGAGGCGATGGCAAACCGGACCTGTTCGGAGATGACCTCTGCCTTACGCAGAGCCTGCACGAAATTCCAGATGGTCTTGCCTGTGGTCACCTCGTCTTCAACAAAAATGATCACTTCTGCATTTAGGAGCTGCTCACGGTAAGGGCTGCTGCAATAAAGTCTCTGCTCGGTCGCATGGCTGTGCTCCTCTTGGAAATCCACCAGATCATCCTCAGCCAGCTCTTCTCGGCTGGTCTGCAAAAGCAGCACAGGAGCACTAAATTGAGCGCTGACGGCGGCACCAATAGCGGTAGCTGTTTCGGCGAAACCGATCACTACTGTGCGGCGGCCGCCATAAAGCGGCTGGAGGATCTGCCCCAGCTGTGCAAACAGTGCCAGCACTTCGGCAGGCGCTGCTGCCAGATGCTTCCCCTGCTTGCGGTTGAGGAGCAGGAATTTGCGTTTGGTATTATTGTTCCGCTGGGCCAGTGCCAGCAGTTCATCTTGGGTATAAGCGGTCTTGTTTTCCAAAATTTCTACAGTACGCTGCGTGAGATTATTCATGATCAATGGTCCTTTTCACTCCATACACCTTGGCCAATGCCAGAATTTTGCGTGCCCACTGTTGGTGAACGCGCTGCTCGTTCATGCGCTCGATCTGTACCCCTTTGCGAACGCCTAGCGCACTGTCCTGCCAATTGAGTATCTGCTGGGCGTCGAGATAATCGGCTTCCATTACGATCAAGGAACGCTGGATAGGGCCAAGCTGTGTCGGATGGACGGCCGTTTTGCCGATGAAGCCGTTCAACAGATCATTCTTGAGCTCGCGCTCCAACCCCTGCTGCCAGGCTGCGTCCTCTTCTGTGCCGAAATATTCCCAGACTGGACCGGAGACAACATAGTCACGGCCAAAGATATTCAAAATATCCACAAGCACATCTGCGATGACGCCAATCTGATAGATCTCCTGATCGATGCCGCGCCTGAGGCCAAAGAGATTGCAGAAATCATTGCCGCCTACCCGCACATTGAGGATG
>CABVBB010000338.1 GCA_902496505.1 uncultured Peptococcaceae bacterium | reverse complement strand
GTAACAAAGGATAGTGAGGAAAGCAGACAGGAACATTTCACTTGAACCAGTGAGGGAGTCGTGCTATATTGGTTAATAAGATGGATGTTAAGCGGCAAGGCTTATACGGAAAATAAGGAGGCAGACGCAATGAAACAAAAGATCGTCGGACAAAAAGTAGCAGTGAGTCAGGCAGTTGCGCGGGAAGATCTGATCAGCCCAATAGCGGCAGCGGCAGACTATGTTGATTGCTATAGATTTGATCTTCTGGCAGCTAAGCCAATGGATGCCAGAGCCCTACAGCTGGCCTTATGGTCAACGCAGCCTTGGATCGTGGAAAAATTGTTGGCACTCAGGGATCTTTTGGTGCGGCCACTGGGTTTACAGAGCGGTCGTCCGCCAGCAGAAGAATGGGTCAGTCAGGGCGAGCGTTCACGCAAGTTGTACACATCGGGCAAATTGGTAGATGAGCAGGTGATCACCGTCGATGATAAACATCTGCGGTTTTTAGTATCCATAAAGACCGTCAGCTGGCCGCATACGGATCAAAAACGGGTACTGGTGACCACGGCGGTCTATTGGCATAATCTCTTAGGACGGCTCTATTTTGCAGCCATTCGGCCTGTGCACGGCACGGTCGTCAGTATGAGCATGACGCATATTTTGAGGAAATTGACTGAAGAAGAGAAATAGAGAAACATAGCTATATAGCCCTAAAAGTGTTAAAATAAGTGCTGTGCATTTGCGATGTTCAAGCTCGTCTGGCACTTAGATAGGAAGTTTGGGATAAAGAGACGAAAGGAATGATCGATGATGGCAGAAATCAAATATGAGATCGTACAGGAGATCGCTGTCCTGGCAGAAGGCAGCAAGGGCTGGCGTAAGGAGCTCAACTTAGTCAGTTGGAACGAGCGGGAGCCAAAGTATGATTTGCGAGAATGGTCGCCGGGACATGAAAAGATGGGCAAAGGCGTGACTTTGAGCACTGCGGAGATCATTGCCTTGCGGGAAGCGCTGGAGAAACTGGAATTATGAACGCAAGGCCCAGCCTGGCTCAAGCCATCGCTTTAGCGGCGCTGGCCCATGATGGGCAGACGGACAAAGCGGGACAACCCTACATTCTTCACCCTCTGCGGGTCATGCTCCATTGCCAAGGCGAGGACGCGCAGATCTGTGCAGTGCTCCATGATGTGCTGGAGGATACGCCCTGGACGTTAGAGGCACTGCGAGAAGCAGGCTATGCCGAAAACGTGCTGACCACCTTGGATCACTTGACAAGGCGATCTGACGAGAGCTATGAGCAGTTTATCGATCGGGTGCTCACGGACCCGCTGGCCTGTTTTGTCAAGTTGGCCGATCTAGCGGACAATCAAGATCTGTCGCGGCTGCCGGTCATCACAGCAAGTGACAGGGAGCGTCTCCTGCGCTATCAGAAAGCAGAGGAACGTATTCGTGCGTATTTAGCAGTAAATGGCAAAAAGTAGCAGCATACAAGAAAGCCCTGACCAGTGAGAAAATTCACTGGTCAGGGCTTTCTTGGTATGCTTAGTGTTATTCTTCTTCTGCAGGATCGCGGGATTGCTCGATCAATTTTTCGATGGCGCGTTTTTCGATGCGGCTGACATAGGAGCGTGAGATGCCTAGTATTTTACCCACCTCACGCTGGGTAAGCGGATTGCTGTTTAAGAGACCAAAGCGCATTTCTAGCACTGTGCGCTCACGTTCGGATAGGCACTGGATCTTTTCCAGCAGCAGTTCATACTCAAAGGAGGTCTCAACCGTATCAGCCACGGTATCGCCCTCCGTGCCGAGAATGTCAATGAGGGCTATCTCATTTCCTTCTTTGTCGGTGCCGATCGGATCGTTGATAGAGACCTCACATTTGCGTTTCTTTTGCGAACGCAGGTACATCAAAATTTCATTTTCAACGCAGCGGGCAGCGTAGGTAGCCAGTTTGGCGCCTTTGTCGACGTTGAAGGTATTGATGCCTTTGATGAGGCCAATGGTGCCGATGGAGATCAGATCATCTGTATCTTCGCTGAGGCTTTCGAATTTTTTGGCAATATGCGCCACAAGTCGTAGGTTGTGCTTGATCAGCATGTCTCTGGCTTCTTCATCATTTTCCTGCAGACGTTTGAGATAAAGCGCTTCTTCTTGCGCACTGAGCGGCTGTGGAAAAGCGTTTTGGGTTATGTACGAGACTAAAAGAAGCGACTGCCTAAGCAGTTCCGTAAGCATGATGTATTCCCCCTTGATGAAAATTTGTTTCTCTGAGGTTAGTGTATGGGGGAGAGTCGTCCATAGTGCGTGTCCGGTCATAATTATTGAAAAATATTCTCTAAAACATAGCAGATTATGTCGAAATATGGTATCATCAAATAGAGGATCGAGACTGGATGCAAAGCGGGTGAAAATTGTGGAACGGATAGCAGATTTTTTGCAGATGTTGGAGCAAGAGGGCTGCCTGACAGAGGAGCAAAAGCAGGCGCTCTGGCAATGTCAACAAAGCAGTGAGCGGTCGCTGTATCATCATATGGTGGAGCAGGGGCTGCTGACGGCAGCGGAATGGGAACATTGGACGGCGGAATTCTATGGCTTGCCTGCGATAGAGCTGCGCGGGCGGTCTGTCGATCCTGGGGCAGTGAGCAGTTTGCCGCAGTCTCTGCAAAAGCGTTATGGAATATTGCCTTTTTTGGTGGAGGACGGAAAAGTATGGATCGCTTCAGCACAGGTGCCGCCAAAGGAATTGTTGGAGGATCTGGCGCTCTTTGACAAACGGCAGGCGATCATCGTTTTGGCAGCGGCAGAGGAAATCGAGGAAGTGCGTTTGGCAGCGCTGGCTGCTGCGGAGATACAGCAGGAGGAACGACGACCGTTTTTTGAGGTCACAGCCAAGGAAGAGGGAGAAAACTGGGCAGCGCATGTGCTGTATCAGGGAATTGAGCGGGCGCTGACCTGGCAGGCCAGTGATCTGCACATCGAAGCTTGGCGGGATATGGTGAGTGTCAAGCTGCGTATCGACGGTTTGCTGCGGCCGCTGTGGCAGCTGCCCAAGGGGATGCACAGCGCTTTGCTCAATCGGGTCAAGATCATGGCAGGAATGGACATTGCAGAGCGTCGTTTGCCGCAGGACGGGCATATGACGCTGAAATGGCAGGGGCAGCTGATCAATGTCCGTGTATCGACGCTGCCTTTTATCTATGGCGAAAAAGTGGTGCTGCGTTTTTTGGGATTGGAACAGTCACTCTTAGATATGGAGCAGCTGGGGCTGACAACGGAAAATCTGCGAAAGGTGCGGCAGGCGCTGGAGAGGCCTTATGGGCTGCTGCTGGCTACTGGACCGACAGGCAGCGGTAAGTCGACTACGCTTTACAGTCTGCTCAGTGCGCTGAAAGGGCGCGGCCGCAATATCGTCACCATCGAAGATCCGGTGGAATTTGAGCTGGAGGGCCTCAATCAGCTGCAGGTGAACGAAAAGATCGGCTTGACGTTTTCACAAGGCCTGCGCGGGATCTTACGGCAGGATCCCGATATTATCATGGTGGGCGAGA
>CABVBB010000337.1 GCA_902496505.1 uncultured Peptococcaceae bacterium | reverse complement strand
AAGAATTGTTAGGTATCGATATTGTCATACCCGATATATCCTATCTGGTAGAGAATAAAGATATGGTGAAAGGCATCGTACTGACGCATGGTCACGAAGACCACATCGGCGGCTTGCCTTATGTATTGAGAGAGTTGAATGTACCGGTTTACGGCACCAGACTGACCATTGGTCTGTTGGAGCCTAAATTGAAAGAAACGACGCATGTCAAAAATCCCCGCCTGCACGTTGTCAATCCTAGACAGATGTTCAAGGTCGGCGGATTCACTATTGAACTTTTGCGGACGTGTCACAGCATCCCTGATTCTGTAGCGATCGCCGTGCATACGCCTTATGGCGTCATCTTGCACAGCGGCGACTTTAAATTCGATCAGACACCGGTGGACGGCCGGGTAACTGATTTTCAGCGTATTGCAGAACTGGGCAACGAAGGCGTATTATTGCTGATGTCAGACAGCACCAATGTGGAGCGTAATGGCTACAGCACCTCGGAAAAAGTCGTCGGCAAGACCTTTGACGAGCTGTTCCGGGCGGCTAAGGAGCGTATCATCCTGGCGACCTTCGCTTCCAATGTGCACCGTATCCAGCAGGTCATCAGCGCGGCTTATAATTTTGACCGCAAAGTAGCCATCGCTGGCCGGAGCATGGTCAATGTCGTCGGCGTAGCACAGGAACTGGGCTATTTAGATATCCCAGACGGTACGCTGGTAGAATTGGATGAAATCAACAATTATCCCAAGGAACAGGTGACCGTTATCACCACCGGCAGCCAGGGAGAGCCGATGTCAGCCCTGACCCGTATGGCCATGAGTGATCACCGCAGAGTGCAGATCGAGCCAGGCGATACCGTCATCATTTCAGCCAATCCTATACCTGGCAATGAGAAGCTGGTTGCCCGGGTCGTCGATATGCTCAGCAAATTAGGTGCAGAAGTGATCCACGGCAGAGATGCCAATGTTCACGTATCAGGCCATGCTTGCCGGGAAGAGCTGATGATGCTCTTAAACTTGGTCAAGCCTCAATATTTCATGCCAGTTCATGGCGAATACCGTATGCTGCTCAAGCACGCCCAACTCGCTGAGCAAGTCGGTATGCCCAAAGAAAATATATTTGTCGCCGAAAACGGCAACGTACTGGAGCTTAATAAAGATTTTGGACGCTTGAACGGCAAAGTTGCCTCAGGACGCGTCCTGATCGATGGCCTGGGCGTTGGCGATATCGGCAATATCGTTTTGCGCGACCGTAAGCAGCTGTCTCAAGACGGCATCTTGATCGTTGTCGTGACGCTGAATAAGGAAACAAAACAAGTTGTTGCCGGACCAGACATCGTTTCCCGAGGCTTCGTGTATGTACGTGAAGCTGACCAGCTGATGGGAGAAGCGAAAGAGCGCGTTAAAACTTGTTTGGATAAATGCCTGGAGAAAAATATCGTCGAGTGGGCCAGCCTCAAAGCCAGCCTGCGCGATGTTTTAGGAAAATATTTGTTTGAACAGACCAGACGTAGACCAATGATCCTGCCGATCATCATGGAGATCTAAGCGGTCACTATAAGAAGAAAGACAGATAGCTTTTGTTTATGGCTGTCTGTCTTTTTGTTTTGGGAAAAAATAGTGGAAACTAGCAGGAACTAAAAATCAGCTGACGAAATAGTATATATGAATCGTTGATTTTTTATGAAGTGTGACGCATAATATAATGAGTGAACTGAAATAGGGGTGATTATCATACAATTAAATGAGCGTCAGGAAAAAATCGTAGAAATCGTAAAAGCAGAGGGACCGATCACTGGTGAGCATATTGCCGATAAGTTGGGGCTGACCCGTGCGTCGCTGCGTCCCGACCTGGCCTTTTTGACGCAGATCGGGCTTTTGGAAGCCAGACCGCGCGTAGGCTACTATTATAAGGGCAGCACCAACTCCTATAGTATTTATGAAAAAATGATCGATCTCAAGGTAGCCGATTATATGACCAGTCCCATCGTCGTCAATGAAAAAACCTCTGTTTATGATGGGATCGTGAGCCTCTTCGTCAACGACGTGGGCACGCTGTTCATCGTCAAGGAGCAGGGAATCTTGGAAGGGGTGGTCTCCCGCAAGGATATGCTGAAAATGGCCATCGGCAAGGCGGATATCAATCAACTGCCAGTAGGCGTCATCATGACGCGTATGCCCAATATCGTTGTGACCCATCCTGAAGAAAGTCTGTGGATCGCTGCCAGAAAGCTGATCGAGCACCAGATCGATGGTCTGCCGGTGGTCAAGGATCTGGAGGGCGGCAAAATGGAAGTCGTTGGCCGCCTGACGAAGACCAATATCACCAAAGCTTTCGTGGATCTGGGTACCGGCAATATTATCGACTGATAAAGGAGTGAGCGATATTAAGAAACCGATCATTTATATTCTTTCCGATTCTCTGGGAGAAACGGCGGAATATGTTTCACGGGCAGCTGCCTGTCAATTCAATTATTCCGGCGTCGAGTATAAGCGCATTCCTTATGTCAACAGCACCGAATACCTCTATGAGGTCTTGGATAAGATCGATCCAGACAATAGCCTCTTGGTCTATACCTTAGTCATCGACGAGGTACGTGAGGCGCTGATCGCTTATGCCCAGCAGCGGCATCTGATGACTGTCGATGTCCTCCAACCCATGCTGGAGGCGCTGGAAAAGATCACCGGCGATATGCCTAAAGGCGAGCCGGGGCTGGTCCGGGAATTAGACGATAATTATTTCAAGAAGATCGAAGCGGTGGAGTTTGCTGTCAAGTATGATGACGGCAAAGATCCGCGGGGTGTTTTATATGCTGATCTGGTCTTGATCGGTGTGTCCCGCACGTCCAAGACGCCGCTTTGTATGTATTTGGCCCACCGCGGCATCAAGGCTGCCAATATTCCTTTGGTGCCAGAAGTCAAAGTCAGTGAGGAGGTGTTCCGTATCCCACGTCACAAGATCATTGGGCTGACCATCAAGCCCCAGGTGCTGCACGAGATCCGTAAAGAGCGGCTCAAAGCGCTGGGTTTAGGTGGTGAAGCGGATTATGCCAGCTTAGAGCGGATCATGGCCGAATTGGATTATGCTGAGGGTGTCATGAAAAAGATCGGCTGTCCAGTGATCGATGTTTCACGCAAGGCTGTTGAAGAGACAGCCAGCAAGGTCCTGCAAATCTATTACAGGGGGGATAACATCAGTGAATAAGCAATATGTCTACTTATTTGAAGAGGGCAACAAAGATATGCGCGATCTGTTAGGCGGCAAAGGTGCCAATCTGGCGGAGATGACGCGTATCGGCCTGCCGGTGCCCGCAGGCATGACCATTACGACTGAGGCCTGCAAAGATTATTACGACCAAGGCGGTGAGCTTTCACCGGAGGTCTTGGAGCAGGTCTGGACAAAGCTTTCTGAAGTAGAACGCGCTGCCGGCAAGACATTTGGCGACGCCAAAGATCCCTTATTGGTATCCGTGCGTTCCGGTGCAGTTATTTCTATGCCGGGCATGATGGATACCGTCCTCAACTTAGGTCTCAACGACCAGACCATC
>CABVBB010000336.1 GCA_902496505.1 uncultured Peptococcaceae bacterium | reverse complement strand
AAGAAGACGATATAGAGCAGGTTCTTGACCGCGTGGAATTTGAGGAACTGGCCGGAGGTCATGCAGCCAAAGGCATAGAAGATCAGGAAGGTCAGGTATTCATACGGGAAGAAGACCATATCCGTGGAGTGGTTGAAGACGAAGATGGCGGCCAGGGGGTTGAGGCCCATGTTGAGCGAAATGGTGTAAAACATGCCGGTAAAGCCGGCCAGCATGGCCATCGGCGTCATGGCAAAATTGGCGGCGATGCCGAAAAGCAGCACCAAGAACAGCGCACCGACAGTGCCGACATTTGCAAAGAGCGGTGTGAAGACGCTACCGACGTAGGCGGTGATGCCCACGGCTACGCAGACGGAACCGATCGCCATGCAGGAGGCAAAGAAGAGGATGGTGCCCAGTGGCACGTTGCGTATATCTTCCTGCTTGCCTACGCCTACGCCCGGCAGATAAAAAATCACGCTGCCGATGACGAAGGCATACATGGCATCCAAATGATGCATGGGATTGGTGAGTATCCAGACCAGAACGAACAAAACGATCAGCGCGCCGATCTTTTCATCGCGGGTGACGGGGCCAAGCTTTTGGTACTCGGCATCGAAGAATTCCTTGCCGCTGGGGAGCGTCCCATCCTTGCGGGTGGCAAATTTGAGCATGAGGCCGATGAAGATCAGGCAGTAGATGAGCACTGGCCAGTTATATTTGAGCAGCTCGATGAAGCCAAAGGAAAATGTGGGATCGACTGACTGCACCGAACTGAGCATCGCGCCCATGGTGATGGGATAGTAGAGGAACATACGGGTGGTGGAGGCCGCCAGCATACCGGTCATCATGATGACTGCGCCCTCTTTTTGCTTGACCAGTCCCAAAGATTTGCACATGCCATAGCAGAGCGCCGCCACGATGACGCAGCCTGAGGCAAAGGTCAGGATGGAGACCACAAAGCCTGCCAAAAACACGCCGTAGACCGCTGTGTTGAACGTGCCGCCGCTCTTGCGGGCGATCCAAAAGGCGATGCGCCGCAAAAGTCCGATGCGATCCAAAATATTGGCCAAAAGCAGGCAGCCGATGCAGCCCGGCACGGACGAGGACAGGTACGGCGAATAGACCACCTGCGTGCTGCATACGCCGGTGATGATGAGCAAGATCGGCCAAAGCAGCGAAGGTACGGATAAGTCCGATAATTCAAAGGCAGCCCACGCCAAAAACCAAAACGTCAAGGCAATGGCCATGCGCATTTCTCGGGTAAAGATCTCATTGGTCGGCAAAAGCCAGATGATGACGGGTATGCCGAAGGTCACGGCTATTTTGATCCAAAAACTGCGGTCGTATTTTACTTTTTCTGCAAGTGTTGTTCCCATGCTAGACACCTCGCTTATCGATTATCAAAAATGGCACCGTCTGCCGCTTACCACAAGCAGACAGTGCCCAGCACAAGTCAAATGATTTTTAGAAATCCTGCTCAAAAATTTGGTAGACCGGTGCGCCTTCACACTGCGCCGGCATCCTGAGTCCGGTCAAAGCGGCTACTGTCGGCGTCACATCGATATGGTGGATGACCCGTTCGGTGCGGAAACCGACCTTGATGCCCTTGCCCGCTGCCATGAAGACCGAGCGCACGGACGTATCGCAGGAACCATTGATGGTCGAGAGCGAATCGGCATGGTCGTCATTGTAGCCCTCAGCAACGAAATAAATGATGTCGCCGCCTTCTGGCCCGCCCTCGCCCAAGAGCACGGCATCACGGTTGCGCAGCGCCAGATGGCAGACGCGGTGACCCGTCTTTTCATCCCGCAGGCTGTAGAGATCGGTCATGATCCGTTCCTCTAATTCAAACTGATCCGCTGGATCGACGATGCCATGCGGGTCGCGGCCCTTGAGATTGATGTAAATATGGTTGATGCGCTGAGCGACAGCGGTGGTCTTGGACCAATCGATCTCATAGAGATCATTGCCGTTGGCATCTTTCTTCATCACGGTGTAGCCCCATTCGCGCATCTTCACCGCGTTGACCGCATTGACGCCGCTTAACAGCACTGAGCGGTCGTGTTCCGGACAGACTTGACCGTGGTCGGAGACCAAGAGGATCGTCCAGCCCTCATCCAAGAGCGGCAGGAATTCGCCTACATAGCGGTCCGCCTGATAATACACCTCAGCGAACAGCCGCTGATACGTTTCCGGCGGCAGCGCACCGCCGTTTTTCAGATAAGCCACCAGCAGATGGCCTTGCAGGTCCACATTGTGGAAGTGGGAATAAACCACTTCATAGCCTTTGTTGGCGATCAGGTATTTGATCGCGCCAGCGTTGAATTTCAGCGCTCTGTCCCAGTTGGCCCGGGTGCAGTCGGCGATCAAGCGTTCATCAGAACCGCCCGCCATGCTTACTGGCTGCGGATAGCCTACATTGTCCACGATCTCCTTGAGCAGTGTCTTGGGATGCCAGAGCGTATCATTGGTGAAATCCATAGCCGCGGAGATCCAGATGCGCAGACGGCTGCCGTCCGGCGCGATCTCCAGCACACGCATGTTGCGGTTGGTCAGGATCTTTTCCTCACCCTTCATGGCCTCGTCGATGACGTCCTCCACGAAGACATTATTCGGCAGTACGGCGACCGGTTCGGTGTCTTTTTTGGACCGATAAAGCCTGACGGTGTCGTATACGCCCGCCGCATTTTTGAGCAAAAGACCTGGACGGCGGATCAAGCCTTTGGAATAGAGCATGGTGAATTCCTTGGCCCCTTCCGGCGCATCTGCCCAGCCGTGAGCGTCCTTGATCGGTGAAAAGACCACATCCATAGGCGTTGCGGAGAGCGTATTGATGGTGTCTTCTTTGGTCAGGGCGATGCCTCTGACCTCAGCGGCGTGCACCTTGTCATAGCCAGTCTGAATGTCATTGTCCTCTACCTCCATGCCGGAGATGAAGCAGGGCACATGGCTGTCAGAGGCCGCCTTGGTACGGAACAGCACTTCCGGCGTATCCACGCTGGCCACGATCAATTTTTCGCCCTCGACCTCAGCGATGCCCACATTGGGTCCGCCCGGCTGGGTGCCGTCTACGACGGTCAGATTGGGACTGTCCGAGGTTGGCGGCCAGCTGGAACCAGGCCAATGCCAGACCAGCGTCTTGCGGCCCGCTTCTGCGGCGACATTCCACATCTGCTCTGCCCGGCAGCGGGTGGAGTCAAAATTGTACACCGCCACGTCCAGATCCTCGCCCTTGGCGTAATAATCGGTGATGCCGTGGGTGCAGGGATTGGCGCCGGTAGCCATCGTCGTCCACATCGGCGGCGTGACGGTCGGCTGACCGCCCACCATTTCCATGCGGGTATGAGAGGCACCCTTTTCTAAAAACTTCTGAATGTTGGGCATCTTGCCCGCCTTTAAATATTTATCTGTCAAGCGCGGGTCCAGCCCGTCGATACCTAATACCAATACTTTATCTGCCATTGCTTGTCGAACCATCAGAAAACACCCTTTCTCTATTATGCCCATTGTGTTCACAGCAGTTATCCAAATAAAAGCATCCGCTTGGCCAAGCAGTATTTGTTATGGCT
>CABVBB010000335.1 GCA_902496505.1 uncultured Peptococcaceae bacterium | reverse complement strand
TCTAGAAAGTATGTCCAAAAGAAGGTCAGGAGAAAAAAGCAGCAAAAGACTAGGCAAAATTATTCCAAGAGACAGCAAAAACGAGGCTGTCGCAACGACGATAAAAATCGTTATTGCGACAGCCCCATTTTTTTGGTGTCATCGCTCGCGCTGCACGCATGCTCACGCTGAGCAGTCCTCCTGCCGCCTGACAGATGCCAGGATCAGGAGCGTCCCTAGTATTATATCAAGCGCCTTGCAGGCCAATTGAGCGCCTGTGAGCTGAAACGGCGGGTCTAATACACCTAAGGCAGCAGGGTAAGCCGTCAGATAGTGGAGGCCGTACACATCCAGCCCTGCCGCTGGCGGCAGGACGCCTGCCAAAAGCACTATTGGCAGCAAGACCCAGATCACTGCACGATGCCGCCTCGCGCCCCAAAGCCCCAAGCCCAGCACCAGCCAAAACGCCGGCAGGATGACAAAAACCAGCGGTGCCAGCAGCGCTCCAAGATCCCGGACCTGAAATACACTGCTATAAAACCAGCACGCATACGCCACCGGCACAAGCGTCAGGAGCCAAAATGCCGCTGCCAGCGCTCCGCAGCGCACCAAGCGATACAAATCTTGCCGCCCGCACGCAGCATCGGTCAGCGTTTTGACTGCCTGGGCTGGCTTGGCCGCCAGCAGCGCTGTCCAAAACAACAGCACCGTCAAAAGCAGCGGCAGGACCTTTGCCAGATACACCCCAAAGCTCCAAGGCGAAAACGGTGCTGTATTGACCACGCCAAAGACCACCTCTCCCTGCATGACCAGATAGCTGTAGGCACCGATCACTATCAAGAAGCCGATGGTGAACTTGCTCCCCAAAAGACGTTTTAGTTCATAGCCAAAGATCTTAGCCACGCGACTCATCTCCTTCCAACTGCAGCTGATCCTCCGTCAAATGACAAGCCTCCAAAAAATCCTGCCAAGTGACGAAGGGCGGCATCTCTGTTCCGCCGTTTTGAAACAGCTGACATAAGATCTCATCCATTTTTTCTTCGCCGCCCACCAGCTGTTCAGCCCGCAGGATCTGCAAAGGCGCCTTACCATAGATGTTCGCATCAAAAATAAGCGCGCTCAGTCTCGCTTGCTGCGCGTCGGGCAGCATCGCCAGATACTCTGGATGACGCACATAAAAATTGTCCTGCATCTGGTCATACTTATCCTGCCAGACGTCTACATAAAACTTTTGCGCATAGTCCGCTCCCCTCGCCTCCTTCATCATCCGGTAAGTCGTATAGCAGGTCAGCGCCTCCGAACTCCAATCTGCATTGTCCGTATCCAGCAGAAAACGCTCGATCCCCCACCATTGATGAATGATCTCGTGAGCGATCACCTGAGCGGCATCAGCCCCCTTGGCCGCGTCGTGCAAATTATCCGCTGTGAAGTAGCTTTCGCCCATGAAGCTGAGATTGCCGTTGGCACCGCCGCCGCTCATGTGTGCGCTGGACATGACGATATTTAAAGGATAGTCTGGGCTGTAGGGCAGCGGGCCGTATTTTTCCACACAATAGGCCAGCGTCTCTTGCAGCAGCGTTTCGATCTGGAGCTCATCGAATGCCTGCTGGTGATTCTGGCTGTAGCAGAAATAGACCGGAAAGCCCACGTCAGTGATAGCCAGCCGCGTATAATTGCCGCCGAAAAGGACTGGCCGCAGACCATTGCCCTGGACGCGCCAGGTCGAAGTCCCGTCATCGTTTTCCTGCGACAGCTGCGGCGTTTCGCCCACAGCGATGAGCGCCATGCCGCTGGGCAGAGTCACCTGACCGGCAAACGTACACCCTTCTACCGCTGCCTGCTTGAAACCTGGCAGCACATGATGACCGCCCAGAGAGATATATTCCGGCGTGATCTCGTAATACAGCATCAGCGTGCCGCTGTTGGCCGGTATCTGAGGAATGCCCTGGTAAGTAACGACGACCTCCTGCCGGCGCTTATCCGGCAGCGTCACGGCGACATTTTTGACCACGACGAACTGATCATTGTCCAGATCGGTAAACGGCACGGCTTCCCCGTCTGAAGTAATGCGCTCCACCGTATAGCCTGGAGCGCTCTCTAACAGGCACTCCTGCGCTTGGCCGCTGGTATTTTCCAGGTCATAGCGGGCTTCTCCGTAAATGCGCCCCCGCTCCGCGTCCAGCCGCAAGTCAAAGTCCGTCTGACGGATCACCAAAGCAGGCGTTTCTTCCGCAAGGGATCGCATAGTGACTGTCATACCTCCGGCGGTACTGCTGGTATCCAGCGTCACTGGCGGCTCGTGATCCATATACGGCTGCCCCAGATAGAGCAGCGCTCCGCAGACGACCAAGACCACGCCCCCAAGCGGCAGATAGACCTTCCGCCAATTGCTGGCCAGAGATCCCCAAAAGCCCTTCCCATGATGGCGGACAGCCGCCAGAGAAAGCAGCCAAAAGCCCCCGCTCAAACACAGCCAGATCATTCGGCTGTACAGCGCCATCCGGTAGATCGAGGTATTGCCCAGATCGCCAGAAAACCCCAGCCCAGACAGATCGATCCACAAAAGCAGATACGTCTCCCGGCCCCACGGCCCCAGACTTGCTAGCAGCAGCGCCGCAAAGCAGACAAAGCTCAGATCGATCCTGCGGAAAAGCTGATAAGATCCCGCCGCCAGCAGCACACTCATCATGAGCGCCGGCAGCAGAAAGACCGCTGCAAACCGCCCATATTCCCCCAGCTGAAAAGTGGTACCCAGCCGCAGCGCACTATACGGAAGATACAAGAGACTGGTCAGCAGCCCAGAAAGGATGGCTGTCAGCAAAAGGCTGACAGTCTTCACCGCGCTTTGCCGCAGCGGCGAAAGGATACTGTCGGTGATGGGCTCCATCCGTTCCTTCTTTACCCGATCCAGCTCCACCAACGTCAGCGCTGCCCAGAGAAACATCCCGCCCAGCGCACCGGCCAAAAGCGGATCGGCCAGCACCAGGGCCGCCGTTGTTCCCGCTCCAGCCGGCTGGTAAAAGGTGCAGCCCGCCAGCGGACAGAGCGCCGCCGCCCCAAAGGTGAGCCAGGTGAGACGAGAGCGAAGCAGCCTGGCCCACTCCACACGCAGATACGCCAAAATGCTCATGGCCTGGACGCCTCCTTCATCATCAAATACATATAGGCATCCTCCAGCGTCGGCTCCACCGGCTGCGCTGCATCCGGCAAAACGTCAGCAACGCCTCGACAGATCACCCCTTGAGCCGTATTGACGCGGGAAGTGATCTCGCAGCCCTCCGCTCTGGTCAGATCGCCCGCGAATATCCCCACATGGCCCCGTGCCATCGCTGTCAGCGCCTCCGGCGTGCCGGTGAAAAGGATCTGACCGTGATCGATGACGATGAGCTGATCGCATACTGACTGCACATCTTCAATAATGTGCGTGGAAAGCAGCACCAGCTTGTTTTGGGCGATCTGCGAAAATAGATCGCGGAAGTGCACCCGCTCCTCCGGGTCCAGTCCAACGGTCGGCTCGTCCAAGATCAACAGACTTGGCTCTCCCAAAAGCGCCTGCGCGATCCCCACCCGCTG
>CABVBB010000334.1 GCA_902496505.1 uncultured Peptococcaceae bacterium | reverse complement strand
CACGGCCGTCGATGAGCAGATTTTTGACCGTGATCAAATCGCCGGGCTGGACCGCCAGCGCCTTGGCCACATTGGACGAAAGGACGAGACCGCCGCTGTCGAGAGAAATGGGGCGGCTGTTTTGATCCTTGAGCTGGTAAAAGCCGGTGTCCGGCCGCACGCCGGTGATGGAGACTGTTTTGGTGCGGGGGCCTGCGGTGAGATCGCAGGGAAGCGCGAGGAAGCCCTCTGCCGCCTCTACGCCCTCAAGGGCGGTGATCTCCCCAATGGCCGAATGGTCGTAGAAGCCGGAGAGCGTCAAGGTGTAGTCCATGATCATGGTCTCGTCGAAATGTTTGTGCGCCATAGTCTGGAAAACGTCGTTGAACCAAAAGCTGACCATGAGCATGCCGCAGGTCATGGCGATGCCGCAGATGATGAGCGCGGCTTTCTTTTTTTCGCGGGACAGGCTGCGCAGGATCATTTTGCTGGAAAAACGCAGCCGTTTCCACAGCGCGGGCAAATGGTGATCCAGCCAGATGTGTTTGCCCTGCTTGGGCGGCTCTGGCCGCATAGCGTCGGCCGGGGCGCAGCACAGTGCGGCTGCCGTAGATGCCGGCCAAGACAGCGAGCAGGCAGGTGCCGAGGAGCGCCAGCCCCATTTTGCCGGGATAGAGACGGATGGTATAGGCGGGCATGTGGAAATAGAGCAGGTAAAGCTTGGTCATAGCGCCCGCCAGGCTCAGGCCGATGATATTGCCCAAGATGCCGCCCAAAAGGCCCGCGGCCAGGGCATAGAGCACATAATGCCCCATGATCTCCCCTTCGCTGTAGCCCATGGCCTTGAGCACGCCGATGGCGGTGCGGTCGCTTTTGATGGTGCGGCCCAGGACAGTGACCAGCATCACAGCAGCGAAAAGCAAAAAGACGAAGGGCAGACTGCTGCTGACTTTCTGCAGGCTGTCGATCTCCTGACGGATCATGCTGTGGCTGAGTTGTTCGGCCCGACCGGTCACGCTGATGAAGGGCAGCTTGCTCTCTTCCTTGAGGCGGTCGATGAAAGCGTCCGCCTCCTCTGGTTCGGCCAGCGTCAGCAAAATATCGTTGACCGCGCCCACGTGTCCGGAGATCTGCTGGAGATGATCCAGATCCGCATAGACCACGCCGAACGTCTGCGGGTCTGGCAGAAGCGTCTGAGCGTCTTTCATCAGGTAGACGAATTCAGCGCTGGAGACGATGCCTGCCACGGTGAAGGGCTGATCCCGTCCAGCGATCTGCAAATGCAGTGTATCGCCGATCTGCAGCGACCGTCCTTGGGCAAATTGCTCCAGGATCAAGAGCTCATTGCCCTTGATGGCAAGATGACCACTTTGCAGATGGAGCTGATTGAGCGTATCGCCGCCTTTGGCAGTGGAGAGGACGCGCACTGTGACGCGCTCGTCCGGATCGTCGGTCAGTACAGGGGCGTCCAGCTGCAGACGGCTTTCCACCGCCGTCACCGCCGGATCATGCGCCAAACGGTCAGCCTGCTGCTGGGCGATGGGCGCGGTGGTGATGAAGATATCCGCAAAATGGGTATCCGTATAATAATCACTCAGCGTCTGATCCAAATTGATGCTGGCGTTGGTCAGTGCAGTGTACGTGAAAATGCCGATGGTGATGATCAGTGATGCTGCCAGAAACTGGCCGCGGGTGGCCTTGATCAGCCGCAATAGGCGCTTATTGAGCGCGGAGGTCACCATTTGATGGCCTCAGGATCTAAGGGCTGGGCATTGGTCTCCACAGAGACGATCTGGCCGCTGCGGATGGTGATGACCCGGTCGGCCATCTGGGCAATAGGCGTATTGTGGGTGATGACGATGACCGTCTTGCCGTGGGTGCGGTTGATGTCGCGCAGCACCTCAAGGATCGATACGCCTGTGGCGAAATCCAGCGCACCGGTAGGTTCATCGCAGAGGATGAGCTCCGGTTTTTTGGCGATGGCACGGGCAATGGCTACCCGCTGCTGCTCGCCGCCGGAAAGCTGCGAGGGAAAATGCGTCTTGCGCTCGCCCAAGCCCAGCGCTTCCAGCGTCTCATCCACATCCAGCGGGTCTTCGCTGATCTCTGAGGCCAGTTCCACATTTTCCCGTGCCGTGAGCAGCGCCATCAGATTGTAGAACTGAAAAACAAAACCCACCTTGTGCCGGCGAAAGAGCGTCAATTCCCGATCGCTGGCTCCGTCCAGACGGCTGCCGCTAAAGACGATCTCGCCGGCGCTTGCCGTATCCATACCGCCGATGATATTGAGCAGCGTGCTCTTGCCTGACCCGCTGGGCCCCAGGATGACGATGAATTCGCCGGGGTAAATGTCCAAGGATACGTCGGAGAGCGCGTGCACGGCCACTTCGCCCATCTGGTACGTCTTGTACAAATGACGCAGCGAAAGCAAAGGTTCAGGCATGCTCGTCACCTCCCGCAGGCTTAAGTCCCCGCCAGAGCAGCTCGAAGCAGGACTGGAAATGGGTCAAGATCTGCTCGCTGCTCCAGCCTGCCAGATATTTTTGCTGCAAGCCGAAGCCGATATGATTGAGCGTCTCCAAGAGCACCTCATTGTCCACGTCAGAGCGCACTCTTCCCGCGGCTTTGTCCTGCTCCAAAAGCCGCTCCAGCTCCGCATAATAGGCTTTCGACGTGTCGTTCGCCAAGAGCTCTGCTAAAAGCGGCGCATTGTCCGCGGCCAAGTGCAGACTGATCTCAAAATACGCTGGCTGTGCTTCCGACCACGCCAAGGAACTGGCAATGGACTGCAGGAAATATTCGGCAAAGGTGTGCGCTCCCTCAGCCATTCCGGAAGCCGTGATAAAGGCTAATTTGCTGGCGCTCAGTTGTTCCAGCAGATAGCGGTAAAGATCCTCTTTGTCCGTGAAATATTGGTAAAAGCTGCCGCGCGGGATGCCCGCCGCTTTGATCAATCGATTGATGGACGCGTCTTTGTACGCGTACTGGGCAAATTCCTGCACCGCTGCGTCCAGGATGCGCTGCTGTTTTTCCGCAGGCAGCCGGAAAAAAGTATCGTGGGGCATGATCTCCCTCCTTTTATGACAACCCTGTCATAATGTCACTATAGCATGTGCAGCAAAAAAGCACAAGCACAAAAAAATCCCACCGCAGTGGGTGGGAAATAAAATGTTGCTACAATAAATGTTGACTTTAAGTAGCTACGTGAAGTATATTATTTAATAGGGCAGCAAAAGTGAGGTGAAGTTATGCCGCCAAAAAAAATGGGGCGTCCGCCAGTTGATAATCCCAAGGATACCACGTTTCGAGTACGGATTGACGAGGTGACAAAAGACAAGCTGGAAAGTGCCGCTGAAAGTTTGGCAGTCAGTAGATCTGAAGTGGTGCGTCTGGGAATCAATTTGGTATACGACAGCCTAAAAAAATAGACGGAACGGCGCATGATCCTGATAAGACCCGCCGTTCCATCCCACTACACAGCCGCCGCTAGGGCAGGCCGTATAAATAGTATAGCCTGTACGGTGCGTCTTGGCAAGGGGGCTGTGTAGTCGAGCAATGATGAAAAAGGAGTGTTG
>CABVBB010000333.1 GCA_902496505.1 uncultured Peptococcaceae bacterium | reverse complement strand
CCCAGCGCTGAAAAATAAAAGGAAAGCCGGTCATCTCAGAGCGAGATGGCCGGCTTTCCTTTTATTCATGGCTGTTTTGTAAAGCTTTCAGCTGTTCTTCGTAATTTGCTTTTTGCGTCTCGAGGCGCTCTTCATAGTTTTCGCGCTGTGTCTGCAGCTGTTCCTCGTAGTTTTCACGCTGGGTGGTCAGCTGCTCTTCATAGCTTTCCCGCAGCGTAGACAGCTGTTCGTCGTAGTGGGCGCGCTGCTCTTGGATATTGGTCTCATATTGGGTGCGCATTTCCTCCATGCGGCTGCGATTTTGCTCGCGGGCTGGATCTGGACCGATCACGAGGCGCTGAGCAGTAGCCGAACTGGCGTAAATGGTGATGTCGAAGTTTCCTTCGATGCTGATGACTTCTTTGTGCTTCATGCCGTCCAAGACAGCGGAGATGACCTTGAAGGGATCTGCTTCATAATACAGATGCAGCGTATTATCGCTGGGAGTGACATGGTATTTGAACAGCTGGTTAGGGCCGTAGAGTTCGATCCGCAGCGTTTGGTCGCTCAAGGAGTCATCAACGGCCACGGTGGCTTCTTGATAGCCGTAGGCATCGAAATAAATGCTGCCGCTCTCATTAGGGGTGCGGACATTGATGTTTGATGTCGAGGGGGCGAAGAGTTCGCCGGTCGGCGACGTCGTATAGGTGAAGCTGCTGAGTTCAAAGACGCAGGCAGCGCCGCCGATACCCATCAGCAGGACGCCGATCAAAAGCATGCTGAGCAGTTTTTTCATTGGGCGTCACCTCCGAAAACAAATTTGAAAATGATAGCAAAGCAGGCGATAGCGGTCAAAAGCGCGCCGATAGCTGCCAGCGTCAGGCCGAAGAAACTAAAGCCCTGGAAGATGAAGACGATCAAAGCGCCGCAGGCAATAGCCAAGGCCAGGATCGTCAGCGCACCGGGGATCAGGATGAGTACAGCGATGAATTTGATGACCATGGAGATGATGCCCAGGCAGAAGGCGCCCAAGCTCATGCTATGCTCGCGGCGCGGGCGGGGTTCTTGTCTTTCGCGGCGCACGCGTTCCTTGATCTCGCTGGTCAGATCGTCGGTCTTCTGCTTGACGGTGTTGAAAACTTCTGTACCGCTTAAGGATTCACGAGGTTCCTGCGGATAGGAATCGTAGTCTGGCTGCTCCAGCGGTTCATAATCCACCAGCACATATTTGCGGATGAAGAACACGAGCATATAGAGGCAGAAGATGACAAAGATCAAGTTGACCGCAAAACGCAAGATCATGCGCAGAGGGTGCTCGATGAAGCGGGGAAAGATGGCGATCAAGGGATAGAGGACATCACTGCATAATTCTAAAAGCAGACGGAAAATGAAAAGGAAGAAGGCAACGCCCAGCGCTTTAATGAAAAGCTGTCCCAACTGGCGGCGATCCATCTCGAGGAGCGTGGTGGCCAGCTGCGTCAGAAAATCGGCGGCGCAGTGGATGTAATAGCCCAGCGTCTTGCTGAGGCGGCTGCCATAGTCCGTATTGATGTGGTAAGCCTCTAAGATCTCTTTGACCAGTTCGTCCATATCGCCGAAGTCCTCGATGGCCTCTTCTTCGGACAAACCATTCGTGATCTTCATTTCAATATGCTGCTCATATTCGGAGAGGATGTCGATGCGTTCTTCATCATTGATCAGATTCAGCTGCTGTTCCAGCTTTTTGAGAAACTCTTCTTTAGTCAATTTGGATCACACTCCATAATAAATTTCATGACGCTTTCGTTAAATGTCAGCCATTCGGCTTTGAGGTCGTCTTTGTAGCATTGACCAGCATGCGTCAGATGGTAATATTTCCGCGGCGGTCCCTCATTAGATTCCTTGAGATAAGTCTCAAAATATTTTTCATTGGTCAGGCGCTTCAGCAGGGGATAGATAGTGCCTTCATTGACATCGATGACCTGCGATATTTCACTGACGATCTCATAGCCATACATATCGTGCTGGCTTAGGGCGATCAGGACGACCAGTTCTAAAACGCCTTTTTTGAATTGGGCATTCAACAGAACCACCTCCGGTTATTATATTATACCAGCTACTGTGCAATGTCAAGTACTAAGAAAAATATAATACCGGATAAAATATCACCTTGCCGGCCATGTTACAGACAAAGGAGGTGGCGAAGATGGAGCGCAAAAATTGTCATAGACAGCCCAAGGACGATGGTCAGACACCCTCAGATCCGAAAACAGGCAATACGGCTGGGCATATTTCCTCCAAAGCCGGCATCAAGCGGCCAGAGGGCGAATAAACATGAAAAAAGCAGAAGGCTCGGCTAAGAGTCTCCTGCTTTTTTCGTGCCAATAGGGAGCTTTTCAGCTGACGATGATGGCGCTGGTGGGGCAGATGGCGGCGGCTTCGGAAACACAGCTTTCGGTCAGTGCGTCGATATTGTCATTGTCCGCATAAGCCAAGCCGTTGTCTCCCATTTGAAAAACGGCGGAGCAGATGGCGACACAGCTGCCGCAGCCGATACAAAGGTCTTCATCAACATGGGCGTTCATTTGCAAGCCTCCTTTGCCCCATAGCTTATCCAAAAAATTTCCTGATATGCAACAAATTTTGATGACGGCGTGATATAATAGCCTAGACAAGGTCGGCGCTGCCGGCTGCAAAATTTGATGAGGTGACGAAAAAATGTATGAAGCCATATTATTCGATGTAGACGGGACACTTTTATCCATCAGCGGCAGAGAAATGATGAAGGAATATTTGGGACGGCTGGCAAAATATTTTGATCCCTTGACTGATGGACAAGGTCTGGCTATCGTTCAGACGGTGCAGCTGGCCAGTGCGGCGATGGAGAAAAATCCCGGCGGCAAGAGCAATGAGCAGCTGTTTTGGGAAATTTTTGAGCAGCACAGCGATTTTAAGAGAGCAGAGCTGGAGCCACAGCTGGAGATCTTTTATGCGGAGGAATTTCCCAAAGTAGGCCATCTGGCTGGGGACAATGGGGTCATGCCGGAGGTGGTCAAGGTGCTGGCGCAGAAGGGTTATCCTTTAGTCGTTGCCACCAACCCAGTCTTTCCGCTGACAGCAAACAAGGCGCGCTTAGCCTGGGCCAAGGTGGATACTGCGCCATGGCAGGAGATCACCAGTTTTGAGCACTACAGCCACTGCAAGCCGGACCCGCGCTTTTTCACCGAGATCTGCCAGCGCGTAGGAGCCTCACCGGAAAAATGTCTGATGATCGGCAATGGCTTGATCGATGATGTGGCTGCTGTGCAGGCGGGCTTGGAGGTTTACCTGGTAACTGATGAGGTCAAGGACGGCAAACCGGAGGATTATAACGGGCCAAAGGGCACCAGAGAGGCGCTTCTGGCCTTCGTGCAGGCGCTAGCGGACTATCAGCCGGCAGCGGGGAAATAAGATGGCTGAGAGATTGGATTGGCAGCAGGCAGTCGGCGATTTTTTAGCAAGGGCGCAGGAAGAATTGGCTCAGGCGCTGGCAGGTGATCTGACGCCGTACAGCTGCCAGATGGTACAGGAGGAGAGCGGTCTGCAGGATGCACACGCTGC
>CABVBB010000332.1 GCA_902496505.1 uncultured Peptococcaceae bacterium | reverse complement strand
TGATGAAGAGCAGAACGATCATACCCGTCGGCGCCAGGCCGATGGAAGAAGCAAAGTTGAACATGAACGGCATGACCAAAACGATAATGATCATATTGTTGGCAAAGTTGGTCATAATGGCGGCGAAGGCCAAGGCCACGATGATGAAGACCAGCGGCGGCAGGACAGTGAACGGTGTGAGCAGCTTGCTCATGGCCACGGCAATACCAGTATCCGGCGTATTCATATACGTAGCGACGACCATGATATAGCTCATCATCAGCACCAAGCCCCAAGGCACGGTGCTCAAGCTTTTTTCCACGCTGATCAGTTTGCTGCCGTCATGCGCTCTCAGCAGCTCCATCACGGCCAAGAGGGCAAAGGTCACGCCCACCATGCCGAACTTAGCCAGGAAGGTGCTGATGGCGCCTAAAGGCAGTGACGAAATGACCAAAAGGCCAACGAAGGTCAAAAAGACGCCTAAGGCGATCTTTTGATCTCTGCTGATCGGCGGCACGGTTTTTTCCGGTTTAAAGTTGGACAGTTTAGAAACGTCCACACGGAAAAGAATTTTAAGCAAGAGGGTATAGATGGTGATCAAAACGGTGCCCATCGGCAGCATAAAGATCAGATAAGAAACGAAATCCAGTGGAAATTGGGGGAACATGGCATTGTACGCCATGACCAGCGTCAGCCCTGTGCCCACGAAGGGGAACAAGACCTGCCCCAGCATGCCGGCAAAAGCAATGCCCAGATAAACATAGATGGGGAATTTTTCATTTTTCTGGATGCCCACCTGTTTGCAGATGGTGGTGACAAAGGAACAGATGACTAAGCACATGATGATGGGATTGGTAAAGCCCAAGAGGAAGGAGAGCATGAATAATACCCAAACGGTGAGCAGACCTTTGCCCTGCATGGCCTTGCTGGTCAAAACTTTGTCGATGATCCAGCTGAAAGCGCCTGTGTCACTGCAGATATTGATGATAGGGATACAAAATACCAGGCCGAAAAACGGCAGACTGGCAAAACCAGCGACCAGCATTTGATTCATGCCGACGCTTAAGCCGATACCCAAAAGGGCGATGACGCTGGGCCAAAGCATGCCGATGGTCATCCAGCCGTAGATCGCGCCGATGAAGGTGCCTAAAATGCCCATGCCCAGCGGCGTGATGCCAGCAAAGCCTGGAATAAAGCGAAAGAATAAAACAAGTGCTGCTACGATAACGTAATGGATCGGTGCTACGATTTTTTCCTCCATTTTTTTCAACTCCTGATCGATTGATAAGTACGATTCGTGCCATGCTAAGGGCAGCCAGAGCACATCGCCTGGCCGCGCTTAGACGCTTTGAAAAAATACGTTTACAGTTTTTCCGCGAAGATCTGGTAAGCAGGCGCACCTTCGCAGGTCTCGGGGATATCGACGCCCAAGAGCACTGCTGCGGTAGGCGCCAGGTCGACCTCGCGGATATAACGGTCGGTGCGGTAATTTTCTTTGATGCCCTGGCCAGCCGCAATAAAGATCGGCGACAGCGAGGTATCATTGTGGCCATACGCTGTGGAAAGCCCGTTGCCATGGTCTTCCACATAATCATCATGCAGAAAGATGACGATATCCGATCCCATAGGCCCGCCTAAGCCTAAAAGAATGGCGTCTTTGTTGTGCAAAGCCAAGGTGACGACGCGGTGGCCGGTGGTCTCATCCCGATAGCCGTAGAGATCGGTGATGATGCGTTCTTCCAGCTCATACTTGTCCGCTGGATCGACGATGCCATGGGGATCGCGGCCTTTGAGATTGACATAGACGCTGTTGGAGCGGGTCTGAATGGCCGTGGTTTTGGTCCAGTCGATCTCCGGCAGATCCTGGCCGTTTTCGTCCTTTTTGAGGACGGTGTAGCCCATGGCCCGCATTGGATCGAGACAGACGCCGTTGTTTTCGCCTAAAACATGGACTTTTTGCTCGGGACTGATCAAAGCGTGGTCAGAGAAGAGCAGGATCGTCCAGTCTTCATCCAGCAGGTGCAGGAAGCTGCCCAAATAATCATCCGTGATCTTGTAGGTGGCTTCAGCATACTTGACCACTTCGCTCTCGTCATAACGGGAGGTGTCGCGGTTTTTCATGTACTTCATGTAATTGTGGCTTTGCAGATCCACATTGTGGAAGTGGGAAAAGATGACCTCTACCCCTTTGTGCTCAATGAGGTAGTGCATGCATTTGCTCTGCCAGTCAGCAGCCAGCTTCCACTGCTCGTTGTTGCACTTGAGGATGAGATCTTTGTCATTGCCGCTCATCTGACTGGTAGGCTGTGGCGGCCCAAAGCGGGTGGTGAGCTCTTTGAAGAGCGATTTGGGGAACCACACCGAATCATCCTCGCAGGACATCCCGCGGGAGGCCCAGATGCGAACATAGCTGCCGTCCTCGGCGATCTTGAGCATGCGCATATTGCGGTAGATCCATTCTTCACCGCCGCCGGCCTTGGGCAATGTGTCAAAGACATTAGGCGTGAAGACGTCATTTTGCAAAACGATGATAGGTTCTGCGGTCGCTTTATCCTTGTGGATGGCCACGTGATCGTAGATGCCTTGGGCATTTTTCTGGATCAGCGCGTAGCGGACCACTTTGCCGCCGGCGGTGAGCATAACGAATTCCTTGCTGTCCGCCGGAATGTCAAAGCCCCAGCCTTCAGCCGGTGCGATCGGCGAAATACTGCCGCCGGTGGGAAAATCGGCCAGTCCCCAATTCAGGCCGCCGTCCTTGGCAAAATGCACATTGTCCACCACAAAACTGCCATCCGGCGTGTAGCCCTCGACGTTAATGAAGTCCTCATACCACTGGCGGTATTTTTGCAGCCGTGCTTTCGCTTCCGGCGATTTGCCGGATCTCGCGCCTCGCAGGCGGAATTTCAGCGTCTCATCGCCTTCCACCTCAGAGGTCACCAGCGACATGGGCATGTAAGACGGCTTTTCCGCCTTGGCACTGGCGATGAAGAGCATGTCGAAATCCCGTGCAGAGGACCACGCACAGCAGGCGCCGGGACTGGAACCATCGATGGTCAAGAGATCTTCACTGTCGATGGTAGGCGGGAAACTGCCGCCCGGCCAGTGCATGACCAACGTCTTCTTGCCCGCCTTGGCCGTGACGTTGAACAAAGGCTCTGCTTTCAAAAAGCGCGAGGAAAACGCGCCCAGGGTGATATCCTTATCCGCTTCTGCCGAGAGATTGTAATCCATGATCCCGTGGGTCATGGGATAGCAGCCCGTGGCCAGCGTCGCCCACATGGGTGGCGTAATGGTCGGATTGGCGCCCAAAAGCATCAGATCATTGCGGCAGGTGCCCCTCGCCATCAGCTTTTGCACATTGGGCAGCTTGCCTTCCTCTACCAAACGCTTGGTGAAACGCGGATCCATACCATCCACGCCCAAAAGCAGCAGCTTGTCAGTCAAACCTTTGCTTCTTAACATCAAAATCCACTCCTATCCTGTCGTCAGCCAGAGAGTATTTGTTTTGCTTATTCAAAGCATAACACAGGACACTTATGACAAGTATTACCGGATAAATGTAAAACCTTCACCAAAAAA
>CABVBB010000331.1 GCA_902496505.1 uncultured Peptococcaceae bacterium | reverse complement strand
GAATTCTTATTGAACCAAATTTAAGTACACGTTCCATGAATGACGAGATTATTTATGATGATAGTTGCTTAAAGAAAATAAAAGCCTTGTTGGCAGCTGAAGAGTCCATGATGTTTGCCTCAGTGGCAGATCAATTTGAGGTAATAGATACAGATACGGTGACAGCAATTGTTGATCAAGAACTGGCCATGCAGATCAGCAGTGGCGGAGGGGATTGGCAACAGTTGCAAAAAAAGGCTGTTTCAATCCGTCGCGAAAAGATAACAGCGTGGCAGCTGAAAGAAATTTCAAAAGATATCTACCAGTGGACGTTAGGTTATGATTCTTTTCTTGGTTATATGTTCGGCGTGCTGAATCTAGAGAAAGCAAATAAGCATGGACGTTGACATTCTAGAATGGATGTTCTTTATCCCAATAGATATACAGATACTTTTTCCTAAAGGTTTATGTTCTAGGATGTGATATTAAGGCAAAGCAAACAGGCGCGTCCAGACTCATTGTGAGTCTGGACGCGCCTGTTTGCTTTGCCAGTAATTTTTAGCCTATCGGTGAAACGAATCGGAAGAGACAGACAATCGCCAGCTATGCGAATAGATAACAAAAGGTCTCACAAAAATCATTAATCATGAAAGAATGGAAGTTATTCAGGCTACCAACAACTATCAAAGGAATGGTGATTTTAAGAGCGAATAAGACAGAAAGTTTGACATATACCAAAGGAGATGCCAAGATCGTATCACATTGTTGGTGCCATGTCTTATAGGCATAGAGAAAAGAAAGCCATCCATTTAATGAGAAATTTCACTTTAGTCCAGTACGTGCACGCCGATGCCGATGAGGCCTGGGCCGGTGTGGACGACGAGGGTAGGGCTGATCTGGCCGGTGATGAATAGGGCTGGTTCAGGCAGACGCTTGAGAAGTTCTTGGCGCAGGACTTCGGCTTCTTCGGCGGCTGCGCTATGCATGAGGGCGACAGCATAGCGGCGGTGGTCTTTGGCAAAGGTGCAGGCCAATTCCAGTGCTTTTTGCAGGGATTGCTTGCGGCCGCGGACTTTGGCGGCGACGTAGTAGATGCCGTCGTCATTGCAGGAGATGATGGGCTTGAGGTTTAAGGCGTTGCCCAAAATGGAGGAGACCAGACCGATGCGGCCGCCTTTTTGCAGATAATCCAATGTCTTGACGCAGAAGAAAACTTTGCTGTTGTCTACCCGCTGATCGGTGGTGCGGACGACCTCTTCCCAGGACATGCCGCTGGCGATATCTTCGGCCGCTTGAATGGCGATCATGCCGCTGCCGATAGAAATATTGCGGGTATCGACGGCGTGCACCTCGAGTCCGGCGTACTGACGGCCAATGAGATCGATGACGTTGTAGGTGCCGCTGAGGCCGCTGGAAATGGCGATGGCCAGCACTTTTTCATAGCCGTCAGATTGGATCTGATCGAAGAGCGCGGCGATGTCTTCGCCAGTGGGCAGTGATGTCTTGGGGATCTCTGTTTCAAAGCGCTCATAGAGCAGTTCGGGGGTGACGTCCACACCGTCGGTATATTCTTGGTCAGAGAAAATGATCTTGAGCGGCGCGACGTACATCTTATAGCGCTGGATATATTCTTTTGGGACGTCTGTGCCAGAGTCCACTAGGATAGCGATTTTTTCGGTATTCATCGTTTTAGTCTCCCTTTTTGCTTTTTTCTTTGCTTTCGGCAGGTTCTGGCAGATCCTGCTGCCGAATGGACAGGATCTTTTCGGTGAGCAGCTTGTAAGCATAGGCATTGCTGACCATTTTGACAGCCAGATTTTCTTTGGTCAGGTCGCCGTCGACGAGGATGGCAGGATCCTGAACGAGCTGGGCTGTGCTGGCGATGCGCTTTAAGGCGTGCTCTAATTCTTGGCAGAACAGATCGTATGCACCATGGGTGCCGTTGATGCGGGATTGCAAAAGGATGCCGTCCTTGACTTCGGTGATGGTCAGGACTTGCTTGAGCAGGGTAATGACGATCAGATAGGCCAAATGGGTGCGCTCGTAGCGCTTTTTTTCTGGCTTGGGCATGAGGCCCAGCTTGACGTAATTGTTGATCATGGCTGAGGTGAGGAGCTTATCCTCGTGCAGAGACAAAAAGCGGACGTGCTTTTCGATGAGCGTTACCACTTGGTCCATATAAAGCTCGATATCCGGCAGCTCATTCCAGCGCGGCAGATGATAATTTTCGAGTTTTTGACACCACTCTTCCATTTCAGCTGTGTAAGTAGACATATCGATCACTCCGTTATAAGATTCTATGTCCATAGTAATATAATTATCACAATAAGTCAATCTTGTTTTTGATACTAGATATAAGGACGACATCATAAGCGAATGCTTGCTGGCAATTCCCAAAGGCCGGTGGTATAATGAGTCATGTCAAACGAAAGGGGGAGCGGCGCATGGATTCATTTTTTGAAGGCTTGACCGTACCGAATGATCTGGCCGTGCTGCTGGAGCAGGTAAGCGTGGAAAAAGTACTGGTCTATAAGGTCGGCGCGGCCATAGAGATCTACATACAGAGCCATCATCTGCTGACGTATGAGCAGATCAAAATATTACAGACCCAGATTGAGACAGAGCGGTTTGCCAAGACGCCTTATACCGTGACGATCCGGCAGCATTATCAATTATCGGAGCAGTATACACCGGAAAATCTGGTCAAGCTGTACCGCGACAGCCTGATCGCTGAGCTCAAGGAGACCAGCATGGCAGCGGGGAGCCTTTTGGAGCAGGCCGAGTGGTCTGTGGAGGGGGAAGAACTGACCTTGACCGGCGAGGATAATTTGGTAGCGCGGCATAAGGAAACCGTGGTCAAGCGTTTTCTGGAGGACTGTTTTCGCGAACGTTTCGATTGTTCCTTACAGGTACGCTTTGCTTATACCGAGCCCAAGCGGCGGGTGGAGACGCCGTTCATCTATCGGCCGCAGCCTGTGCAGGCGGCGGCTGCACAAGCTGCCGACAAGCCCAAGGAGAAGGCTGCACCCAAAGAGCCCGCGCCAGCCAAAGCGCCGTATGCTAATGGCGGCGATAAGGGCGGCTTCAGCAAGAGTAAATACCGTCGCACGCCTACCGATCCTGACCTCATTTATGGGCGCAATGTGGAGGGCGAATTGATGCCCATCAGCGAGATCCAGGATGCTATCGGCGAGGTGGTCGTCCGCGGCAAAATTTTTCAGCAGGAGACCCGTGAGCTGCGCAATGAAAAAACGTTGGTCTCGCTGGCTATCACCGATTTTACCGACTCCATCAAATTGAAACTTTTTTTGCAGAACGATCAGCTGCTGGACGTCATGGATCATCTGGCTGTCGGCAAATTCATCCGGGTCAAGGGGATGGTCATGTTCGACAAATTCGACAAGGAGCTGAGCATCAGCTCAGTGCAGGGCGTCAAAGCCATTCCCGACTTTACGGAAAGCCGCTCGGACAACAGCGAACTCAAGCGGGTGGAGCTGCACGCGCACACGATGATGAGCGACATGGACGCGGTGGTTGACGTCAAAGCGCTGATCAAGCGGGCCAAAGCCTGGGGGCACAAAGCTGTGGCCA
>CABVBB010000330.1 GCA_902496505.1 uncultured Peptococcaceae bacterium | reverse complement strand
GATATAGCGGTGGTCAAGATCGATGCAGATAATTTGACCGCTGCCGCCTTGGGCGATTCGGATCAGCTGGAGGTCGGTGAATTGGCTGTGGCTATCGGTAATCCCTTGGGTGAAGAATTTGCCCGCACTGTGACCAGCGGCATCATCAGCGGCACCAACCGTACCATTCAGGCCGAAGACCGCACTTATACGGTCATCCAGACTGATGCGGCCATCAACAGCGGCAACAGCGGCGGCGCACTAGTCAACAGCAAGGGCGAAGTCATCGGCATCAACAGTGTCAAGATCCAAGCCAATGGCGTGGAAGGCATGGGCTTCGCCATTCCAATCAATGAAGTCAAGCCCATCGTGCAGGAACTGATGGATAACGGCTATGTCAGCCGTCCGTATATGGGCATCACCGGCATGACGCTTACCAATCAAGTCGTACAATATTATCGGCTGAATCCCCAAGCTTCTCAAGGCGTGCTGGTCTACAGCACCGTAGCGGGCAGCCCTGCCCAGCAGGCCGGCATCCAGCCTGGCGATGTCCTCTACAAAGTGGACAGCACTGTTTTGGAATCCATGGAGCAGCTCACCGACTATTTAGCTGACCACAAGGCTGGCGACAAGCTGACCTTCCTGGTAGACCGCAACGGCAAGAGCATCGAAGCCACCGTTACCTTGGGCGATCAAGGCAAAGCTGAGCAAGAGCAGGCTAAACAGCAGTCCGCTGGCTACAGCAATGGCAGTAATGGCAACAGCTTTAGCTTCAGCATTCCCTGGTAAAAGATAGTAAGATCGATACAGCCCGTTTGGACGCACATACCGGTGCGTTCAGACGGGCTTTTTGCTGTGGATAACGGACTGGACAAAAAAGCAGCAGACAGGATCGTTCCCGTCTGCTGCTGGGGTGGGTTTAGTAGATGCGGTTGACTTCGTAGCCTGCGGCTTCCAGATCACCGATGATGTCAGCGATGTGACTGTGGCCGTTGGTCTCGGCCGTGACCTCCAGCTGGACATTGGCATAGCGGTCGGTGGCTTTGAATTGATTGTGCTCCAGCTTGATGACGTTGGCCCGGCGATTGGTGAGGATCTCAGCAATGCGCAGCAATTGTCCCGGCGTATCAGGCAGATCCACGGAGAAGCAGAGGATGCGACCGCGGGAGACCAGACCGGAATTGATGATAGAGGAGATGGTCACCACATCGATATTGCCGCCGGAAAGCACGCAGGCCACGTTTTTGTTGCGGGTGTTCAGTTTTTTCAGCGCAGCCAAGGGCAGCACGCCAGCAGTCTCGGCGATGAGCTTATGCTTCTCAATGAGCATGAGCAGCGCTTCCATGATGTCCTCTTCCGAAACTTCGATGATGGCATCCACGTATTGGCTGGCGATATCGTAGCAGATATTGCCCACTTCCTTGACCGCGACGCCCTCAGCAGCGGTGTGCACTTGATCCAAGGCCACCACATGACCGGCTTCCAGTGCGCGTTTCATGCTGGCTGCGCCTACAGGCTCCACACCAGTGACGCGGATGCTGGGCTCGAGCGCCTTGGCTGCCAAGGCGATGCCGCTGATCAGACCGCCGCCGCCGACTGGCACCAAGATCTCGTCGATCTGATCCAGTTCTTCTAAAATTTCCAGGCCAATGGTGCCTTGCCCGCAGATGACATCATAATCATTGAAGGCGTGCACGAACGTATAATCATTTTCCTGCGCCAGATCCAGCGCTTTTTGGTACGATTCATCATAGACATTGCCGTGGATGACCACTTTAGAACCGTACGCTTCTGTAGCTTCTATTTTGATCAGCGGTGTAACGGTGGGCATGACGATGGTGGAGGGAATGCCGAGCTTAGCGGCCGAAAGCGCGACGCCTTGAGCGTGGTTGCCAGCGGAAGAGGTAATGATGCCCTTGGCCCGGTCTGCCTCGCTCAAATTGGCGATCTTATTGTATGCGCCGCGAATCTTGAACGAACCGGTCAACTGCAGATTTTCCGGCTTGATATAGACATTGTTGCCATATTCCTTGCTGAAAAAATCGCTGTGGATCAGCTCTGTTTTCTTGACGATGCCTGCTAAATTGGCCTGCGCTCTGCGCAGATTTTCCAAATGGTTATTCAAATCACTCACCGTAATTGCCCCCAAACTGTTATAGTAATGTATTAAAGAATTATCGCTATTATAGCACAATGACCACGCAAAGGGAATAGCCCAGTCACGCTGACAGGGATAAAAGTTTTTTGTATACGCGCAGGCCAACAGATAAAAATCGAACATATGCTTGACAAACGCGGATGACTATGGTTTAATAGAACAAACAACAAACGGACAGCCGCCCAAATGAAAGGGCGGCAGCAAAGGGGCGGACTCTGTCAAAAAGAGGCCGCCCCTTTTACTTTGCCTAAAAATAGCGCTATTTTGGGGAAGTACGCTGTCAAAAACGTGCTGATAAAAGTCAAGACTGTTTTTTTGCTGAAAAAAGGCGTATAATATATGCCCAATCAGCAAAAATACATTTTCTCACATCAAATAAAAAGCCGAAGGCAGCTCTTTTAGGAGCGGCTTTCGGCTTTTTTTGTGCTGGGCTTAATCAACGAAGAGTTTTTTGAGCAGAGTGATGAGGTTTTGGATCAGGAAATCATCTGCTTTTTCTTTTTTGACGGCCAAGATGCAGTAGGAATCGATCTTTTGCGGCAGTTTGATCAAGGCCAGTTTTTTCTCGCGGTAGAAGGCGCTTCTTTTGATGATGGAACTGGAGACAGCAACATAATTGTGATAAATGATGGAATCAAAGAGCGCGCTGTAGTTGCTGACGCAGATCTGGTTTTTGGGTGTGGTGCCCTGAAAGATCAGCTTATGCACTGGTGCAGCGGGAAGGCTGTTTTTATCCATGGCGTACGTGATCCAGGGCCATTCCTGCGGGGCTTTTTTGGGCAGGACTTTGTATTTGGCATAGGGAGAATTTTTGCTGGCCATGATGACAATGGAGTCCATGAATAAAACCGATTGGACATAGTCGGGATTTTGGGTGAGGGCTTCTGGTGAAAAGCTGTCCTTCGTCAAACTGTATAAAAGGATATCGTGATCTTTGGTCAGCATATCGGCATAATCCTGCGTGGGCAGGATCTCATGGATGGTGATATTGACCTGGGGAAAATCATTGGAAAACAAGGCAATGATATCTGAGGTGAAAAAGGCGAAATTGGTGGCAAGGGCTAGGGAAATATCGCCGGAGATGATTTCCTGAGCAAGGGGCTGGGGAGCCAGCAGAGACTGCCAGGAATCAACGATCTGGGCAATAACAGGATAGACCTCTTTGCCTTCGGCGGTCAGCTGAACGCCGCTTTTGCTGCGGTAAAACAACGTTTTCCCTAAAGCAGCCTCCAGTTCTTTGATGGCGATACTGACGGTTTGCTGAGTGACGTTGCAGTTATTAGCGGCTTCGGTTATGGAAGCTGCATGGCAGACGGCCAAAAAATATTGGAGACGTTCGATTTGCATCTTATCACCACCGATAGAAGATTCATTATGCTCAGTATAGCATAGGGCGCAGCTAAAACAAATGATCCACAAAAAAAATTTAATGATAAGTTATAT
>CABVBB010000329.1 GCA_902496505.1 uncultured Peptococcaceae bacterium | reverse complement strand
CGAGTGGTAGTAACAGGACTGGGCATCATTTCGCCTGTGGGAATCGGCACAGAGGAGACTTGGCAGAATCTTTTGGCCGGGCAGTCGGGCTTAGGTGCCATCACCCAATTTGACACACAAGAATCCGCCTGCAAGATCGCAGGTGAAGTCAAAGGCTTCGATCCAGAAGCCTATATGGACAAAAAAGAAGCTAAGCGCATGGACCGTTTTGCTCAGTTTGCCGTAGCAGCCAGCAAAATGGCGCTCAAGGACAGTGGATTGGATCTCGATAAGGAGGATGCGGAGCGTATCGGCGTTATCCTGGGGACAGGCATCGGCGGCATCAGCACTTTTGAACAGCAGTGCCGCAACCTGATCGAAAAAGGGCCGCGTCGGGTCAGTCCCTTCACCGTGCCTATGATGATCGTCAACATGGCAGCTGGTCAGATCGCTATCCAGCTGAACGCCAAAGGCCCCAATCTGACAGTGGTCAGCGCCTGTGCATCAGGCACCAACGCCATCGGTGAAGCGTATAAGACGATCCTAAGAGGCGGCGCAGATATCATGTATACTGGCGGGACCGAGGCAGCGATCACCCCGCTGGCTTTTGCCAGCTTCAGTGCAGCTAAGACGCTTTCTACGCACAATGATGAGCCGCAGAAAGCCAGCCGGCCGTTCGATTTGAACCGCGATGGTTTCGTCATGGGCGAGGGCGCAGCGGTACTGGTCCTGGAAGAGCTGGAGCACGCACTGGCACGCGGCGCAGAGATCTATGCGGAGGTCGCAGGCTATGGCTTTATGGCGGATGCATATCATATCACTTCGCCGGCACCAGATGGCATCGGTGCGCGCAATGCTATGCAGGCGGCGCTGGATGATGCCAAGATCACGGCAGAGCAGATCGATTATATCAATGCTCACGGCACGTCTACCCATCTCAATGATCAGATCGAGACTTTGGCGATCAAAGAGGTCTTCGGTGAAGCGGCCCGTACGGTAGCTATCAGCTCTACGAAATCCATGACCGGCCATTTGCTGGGCGCAGCAGGGGCGTTGGAAGGGGCAGTCTTGGCTCTGGCGATCAGGGATAATGTTGTTCCGCCGACCATCAATTACGAGACGCCGGATCCAGAGTGTGATCTGGATTATGTGCCTAATGTGAAGCGGGAGATGACCGTTGACTATGCGATGTCCAATTCTTTGGGCTTTGGCGGGCAAAATGCTTCGATCATCTTCAAACGGTATGTATAAGGGATAAAATTGAGGCACAGCCAGAAATATTTTGCCCAGAGAGTTGCTAAAATCAGATAAATGTGGTAGTATAAATTTTAGATGAATGTGTGGCTGGCGAAAGAGTGGGGAATCTACCCACTCTTTCCTGTTTATTTGCTGAAAAAATGCAGTGTTGGTGATGAGGTGATAGGATGAATAAAATAGAAAATACCGTTTGGGCCATGGCTGAGCCCATTGCCGAGCAAAATGGCCTGGAATTGATCGAAGTCGAATTCGTCAAGGAAGGCGCAGATTGGTATTTGAGATTATATCTCGATAAAGAAGACGGCACAGTTGAGCTGGATGACTGTGAGAAAGTCAGCCGTTTGGTCAGTGATCAATTGGATATAAACGATCCCATCGAGCAGGCGTATCGTTTGGAGGTATCTTCTCCAGGCATCGAGCGGCCGCTGAAACGGGATAAAGATTTCTTGCGCTTCAAAGGCGAGAAGGTACGAGCCAAGGTTTTTGTGCCCATCAACGGGCAGAAGGAATTTGTAGGAGAGTTGGGCGAAGTCGATGCTCAGACGATCCAGATCCTTTGCGATGGTGAAAGCATCTGCCTGCCTCGGGACAAAGTCAGCAAGGTCAATTTGGAATGGGAGTTTTAATTATTGATTTGGGAGGTCAATTAAGGTGAATGCGGAGCTATTGTCAGCGTTAAAGGATTTGGGCAGAGAAAAAGGGATCGATGAGGAAGTGATCTTAGAAGCCATCGAAGCCGCCTTGATTTCGGCATACAAAAAGAATTTCGGTTCTTTGCAGAATGTCAGAGTGTCTGTGGATCGGGAGACAGGAGAATTTAAGGTGTTTGCCCGCAAGGAAGTCGTCGAGGAGGTCTTCAACGACCGTTCGGAGATATCCTTAGAGGAGGCGCAGAAGCTGCGGCCTGATTATGCTTTGGGCGATATTATCGAGACAGAGGTCATCCCCAAGGATTTCGGCCGGATCGCTGCTCAGACGGCCAAGCAGGTCGTTGTCCAGCGTATCCGTGAAGAAGAGCGCGGCTTGATCTACAATGAATTTTCCAATAGAGAGAGCGATATCGTTACTGGTACGATCCAACGGATCGAGAACAAAAGTTATTTCATCGATCTGGGTAAGGTCGAGGCTGTCTTGGCACCGACCGAGCAGATCGCCGGAGAAGAATATGAGATCTATGATCGTATCAAGACCTACATCGTCGAAGTCAAAAAATCGGCCAAAGGTCCGCAGATCATGGTTTCCCGCACCCACCCGGGGCTTTTGAAGCGCTTGTTTGAATTAGAAGTGCCTGAGATCCAGGAGGGTGTCGTCGAGATCAAATCTGTTGCCAGAGAAGCTGGTGCGCGGTCGAAGATCGCTGTGTATTCAAACGATGAGACAGTGGATTGTGTCGGCGCCTGTGTTGGGCCTAAAGGTTCCCGCGTGCAGGCTATCGTCAATGAACTGCGCGGTGAAAAGATCGATATCGTCAACTGGAGCAAGGATCCAGAGTTTTATATCGCCAGCGCTTTGAGTCCGGCTAAGGTCATCGATGTGCAGGCCAATGAGACAGAGAAGAAAGCACAGGTCATCGTACCAGATTATCAATTATCTCTGGCTATCGGCAAAGAGGGCCAGAATGCACGGTTAGCCGCTAAGCTGACCGGCTGGAAGATCGATATCAAAAGTGAGAGCCAGGCGAAAGAAGCCGGCATTGAATATGCTGATCAAAACTATGGCTTTGAGGATATGGAGGTGTGATGCATGCCGAAAAAGATCCCTCAGAGAATGTGTCTGGGCTGCCAGACCAAAAAAGATAAGCGTGAACTGGTGCGCATCGTGCGTACGCCTGAAGGTGAGATCGTGATCGATCCTACTGGCAAAAAAGCCGGCAGAGGCGCTTATATCTGCAATGATATGGATTGCCTGAACAAGGTGATCAAAAGCAAGCGCTTAGAGCGCAATTTGGAAACGGCCATTTCACCAGAGGTCTATGAGCAGCTGAAAGAGCAGTTGAGCGCCAATGGATAAAAAAGGTGTCCTGACATTGTTAGGCTTTGCTCAAAAAGGCAAAAATCTGGCGGCCGGAGAGGCTAATGTAGAAGTCTATCTCAAAAAAGGCAAGGTCTGCCTGCTCTTGATCGCCGAAGATCAGTCGGTGAAAAATCAGCAGAAGTGGCAGTTTCTTGCAGAAAATGAGGAAATCGAAGCAGTCATCTTTGGGACGAAAGAAGAGCTTGGTCATGCGATCGGCCTTTCGCCCCGCGGCATCGTAGGTATCACGGATGAGCAGATGGCAAAAGCTATTCTTAAAAAAATAACACAGAGTTAACAATCAACTATGCGGGTGATTGGATGGGTAAAT
>CABVBB010000328.1 GCA_902496505.1 uncultured Peptococcaceae bacterium | reverse complement strand
AGGAGCAGATCCAATGATCGGACAAGCGGCTGCGGTGGCAGCAACAGCGCTGGCGGCGTATGGACCATTGCCGGCTTTTGGCTGGAAGGCCTATCAAAAGCGGCGTTTGTCTCAGCCCAGCCGGTCGCCGGAATTGGTGCTCACCTTTGACGATGGGCCGGACGGACGCTATACAGAGGAACTTTTGGATATTTTGGCACGCTTCGAGGTGCCGGCGGTCTTTTTCGTCGTAGGCAATAAGGCGCTCAAATATCGGCACGTGGTGGACCGCATCGTAGCGGAGGGGCACCAGTTGGGACTGCATTCGCTCAAGCATACCAACGGGCTTTTGCTGACACCTTGGGCACAGAAGAAAGATATGCTTTACTGTAAGGCCATCATGGAGGGCCACGGCTGGCCGGTGCGCTATTATCGGCCGCCTTGGGGACTGGCCAATCTGGCCACGCTCTATATGGCCAAAAAGTTGAATTATGACCTGCTTTATTGGAGCGTGATGGCCCAGGATTGGGAGTATGCTAATGATGAGGAGGAGATCCTCAGACGGTTGGAGGCGCGGGTGCATAATGGTGCCATCATCTGCCTGCATGATTCCGGTGAAGATACCGGCGGAGATGAGGGGGCGGCTGAGCATACGCTGAAAGCGCTGGAACGTTTCATCCCCCTGATGCAGGCCAAAGGATACCGATTTGTATTGCCGGAGGAGGTCAGACGATGAGTGCGATGCTTGTGGACAGACGGCGCAGTGTGAGCAGTCTGCTGATAGTGGCTGCTATTTTGGCGGCGACATTCTATTTTTTGGGCCGCGGCGCGGATTGGAGCGTGCTGCCCCAAGCGGTGGCTCATGCCCGCTGGCAGTGGCTGGCGGCGGCAGTAGGCTGTATGGTGGTCTTTTTCGGCGCGCAGGCCGTGAACAATCACTGGCTGCTCAGCGCGCTGGGCTATCCGGTGACGCTGGGGCAGTCGGTGCGCTATACGCTGCTGGATTTTTATTTCAGCGCCATCACGCCCTGCGCATCCGGCGGTCAGCCGGCGCAGCTTTATTTCATGCAGAAGGACGGCATCGCTGTGGGCAGCGCCTCGCTGGCGATCTTACTTTTCAACATGACCTATCACGTGGCGGCGGTGGTTTTGGTGGGCGGTGCGTTCCTCTACCGCGGCGGCTGGATCATGGCGCAGCTGGGAGCGGGCGGACTATTGCTTTTATACGGCGTCATCGTGCACGTGGCATTGATCCTATTATTTGCGGGGGCGATCTTTAAACCAGCGCTGCTGCAAAAACTTTTGCTCACGATTATCGGCGGACTGGGGCGGACACGTCTCCTCAAGCAGCCGGAGCGGGCAGAGCAGTGGGTCTTGGAGCAGATCGCTCAGTATCAGCAGGGCGCGGCCTATATTCGCGGCCATCTGGGGCTTTTGCTGCGCTGTCAGCTGCTCACCATCGTGCATCTTTTGGCCCTCTTTTCCGTGCCGTTTTGCATCTACTGCGCTTTGCAGGCAGGGGCGCTGAATTGGCTGGAGATCAGCAGCCTGCAGGCAGTGCTTTCTGCCGCAGTGGATACGCTGCCCCTGCCGGGCGGTGTGGGCGCAGCGGAGGGCGGCTTCATGCTGATGTACCAGGCTATTTTTGCCGCGCAGGTACTGCCGGCCATGCTGCTTTGCCGGACGGTGAGCTATTATGGCGTCGTAGCGCTGAGCTCGCTGGTGGCGATTGCCAGCAGCCGTCGCTGAAATATAGACTACTCTGGGACATTTGTAACCGAATAACAATAGGCTTCCGCCAGGAGATATGCTATACTGAAGCCATTACTTGGGCAAGAACGATGGCTAAAGGAGCGATCTTATGAAAAAATGGGCATCCTTGGGGCTGATCCTGATGATGCTGGTCGGTATGACCGGCTGCGGCGCAGCCAAAGACGTGCCAGAGGCGCAGCCGCCTCAAACACCGCAGACAATAGGGCTATTGGTCTGCACGGGACAGATCACAGACGGACAGTTCAACGGACTGCTGGCGGAAGGGCTGGAGAGTTTGGGCCAGCCGGTCGTGATCAGTACCCCCGATGAAGGCGGCGAGCGGACGCTGGCTGAGCGGCTGGATCAGCTGATCGCCGACGGCGCGACGCTCATCTGGGGCAGTGAACCAGCGTCAGCAGAGGTCATCCTGCCCGCGGCTGAGGCACATCCTGAGCGGAAGTTCGTGATCCACGACGCTGAGCTTTCGGAACTTCCGGATAATGTGGCCAGCGTGTCCTACCGTTCATGGGAGGGGGCTTTTTTGGCCGGCTATGCCGCAGGTCTGATCACGGAGACGGAAAAAGTCGGGATGCTGGGCGGCCGGGACGAAACGGTCATCCAGCAGTTTGAGATCGGCTACAATGCCGGTGTTCAGTACGCCGCTGAGGAATTAGGCAAGACCATCGAGGTCTACACCATTTATGCCGGGATGTATGACGATCCGGCCATGGGGCAGCAATTAGCCAGCATCATGTACCGCGACGACTGCGATGTGATCTTCCAGGCCGCTGGTGAGACAGGCTTGGGTGCGATCGCAGAAGCCAAGGCGCAGCAGAAATTCATCATCGGCACCGACAGTGATCAAAGTTCGCTGGCCCCGGAGCAAGTGCTGTTATCCGTGACTAAGGGCATCACTGCCGCCGCCGCAGAATTCAGTCAAGCCTATCTGGACGGCGATTTTCCCAGCGGGCAGCATTTAGCGTACGGTTTGGCAGAAGGCGGCGTAGATATTGCGGTGAATGACATCGTGTCGGTGGATATTGGCGAAAAGCTCACCGCGCTCAAGCAGCAGATCATCTCAGGCGAGCTCGTGATCCCCAGCGATCAGGCAGGATATGATGCTTTTATCGCAGAATTATAAAAAAGAAGGGTGAAAACGCCCGTTTAGGTGTATAATAAAAGTATCTGATAGAAAGAGGTGTTGAGGATGGCATTTTTTGATGAATTAGCCAAAAAGATCGGCGATGTGGCAGATATGGCTGTGGATAAGGCCAAAGACCTGACTGAAGTGGGCCGCCTGAATATGGCGATCTCCTCTGAGGAGAAACAGGTACAGGGCTTATATGCTGAGATCGGCAAGGCGATCTTCGAGCAGGATAAGGAAAACGCCCAAAGCCCCTACGCTGAACAGTGCGTCAAGATCCAAGCTGCCTTAGACCGCATCGAAACGCTCAAAGTCCAGCTGGCTGACGTCAAAGAAAACGGCTACAATGAGCCTATCGATATCGAGCCCCGTGAAGCCAAGGAAGGCACGGTAGAAGAGGCCCAGCCTGCGGGCAAGACCTGCCCCTTCTGCGGCAAAGCAGTGGCCGAGGACAGCGTCTTCTGCTCAGCCTGCGGCGAAAAATTGCAGTAAAACGAGCGCTTGAGGCAAACTGGGAGTCCAGAGGGATTTCCAGTTTTTTTATGCAAAAAAGACGGCCGCGGGCAGCTATCGTCGGTGGACAAGGAACGCCGGCTATGCTACAATAAAGGCCATCAAATCATTTCTCAATAAGGAGGGCCTTATTACAATAAGATATTAGATGTAGTAATATATCTCCACGCGCTCATGAGCCTTATCGTAGACGAT
>CABVBB010000327.1 GCA_902496505.1 uncultured Peptococcaceae bacterium | reverse complement strand
ATGCGGAGAACCCCCGCGAGGGGTTTCGGCCGTCGCCGGGCAAGGTGGAGTCCATCCATCTGCCGGGGGGATTGGGCGTACGCATCGATACAGCGCTGTACCAAAACTACCAGGTGTCGGCGCATTATGATTCTATGGTGGCTAAGATCATCGTACACGGTGAAAACCGGCTGGAGGCTATCCGTCGGATGCGCCGGGTCTTGAGCGAACTGGTCATCGAGGGCATCGAGACCAATCAGGAGCTTTTGTACCTCATTTTCCACAATGCAGAGTACGTGAAAGGCAATTTCAATACGAGCTTTATCGAAAAAAATCTGGATGAGTTGGTGAAATAATGGAGGAGCTGTTTAAAAAACGCAAGGAGCAGCTGGCGTTCTTCAAGGAACTGCGCAACAAGGTGACCATTCCCAAAAAAGTGCCTGTGCCCAAGGGCATCTATAACAGCTGCCCTAAGTGCCAGAAGGCTTTTTTGCCGGAGGAGATCCAGAGCGCGCTGTATGTCTGCCCGCACTGCGGCCATTATTTGCCGGTGCATGCTTATGAGCGCATCGAGATGGTGGCTGATCCGGGCACGTTCAAGGAAGTGAACGGACGGATGAAGACGCAGAATGTGCTGGGTTTTCCGGGCTATGAGGAGAAGATCGCCGCCAGCATGACGAAGACCAAGCTCAGTGAGGCCGTCGTCTGCGGGACTTGCCGCATCGATGGGCACAAGGCGGCGCTGGGCGTCATGGACAGCCGTTTCTTTATGGGCAGTATGGGCGCTGTAGTGGGCGAAAAGGTCACGCAGCTCATCGAGTACGCGACGAAGAAGCAGCTGCCGCTGATCATTTTCTGCGCCTCAGGCGGTGCACGGATGCAGGAGGGCATGGTCTCTCTGATGCAGATGGCTAAGACCAGCGCAGCGCTGGGCCGTTTTCAGGCGGAGGGCTTGCTCTATATCTCTTGTCTGACCCATCCGACCACAGGCGGCGTGACCGCAAGCTTTGCTTCGCTGGGCGACATCATCCTGGCGGAACCAGAGGCGCTGATCGGCTTCGCTGGGCCGCGGGTCATCGAGCAGACCATCAAGCAGCAGCTGCCGGAGGGCTTCCAGCGAGCGGAATTTTTGCTGGAGCATGGTTTCATCGACCGCATCGTGCCCCGTAAGGAGCTGCGTCGGACGCTGGCGCTGCTGCTTCGGCTGCATACGAAGGAGGGACGGTGATGAGCATGACATTGCAGGAAACAGAGGCCAAGGTCCGCGCTTTGGACGTGGAGATATTGAAATTAGAGGATATGGCCGACGCGGAACTGGATCTGACGCAGAGTCGTCAGGCCTTGGAGAAAAAACGTCAGGAGCTTTTGGAGGACGCTTACAAGCATCTGAGCGCCTATGATCATGTTTATCTGGCGCGCAAAGCCAACCGGCCGAACATTTATCAATATATCGACAGCCTTTTTGACGATTTTATCGAGCTGCATGGTGATCGGCTGTACGGTGACGACGGCGCGATCGCCGGCGGCGTGGCCTTTTTTGAAGGGCAGCCGGTGACGGTGATCGGCCATGTCAAAGGCAAGAATCTGGCAGAAAATCTGCACTGCAATTTTGGGATGCCGCAGCCAGAGGGCTATCGCAAGGCGCTGCGCTTGATGAAACAGGCGGAGAAATTCGGCCGGCCGATCATCACCTTCATCGACACGCCGGGCGCTTATCCCGGCATTGAGGCTGAGGAGCACGGTCAAGGCGAAGCTATTGCCCGCAGTTTGCTGGAGATGAGCCAGCTCAAGGTGCCGGTGATCGCCATCGTGATCGGCGAGGGCGGTTCTGGCGGTGCCTTGGCTCTGGCCGTGGCGGATGAGATCTGGATGCTGGAATATGCCGTTTTTTCCATTGCTTCGCCGGAGGGCTTCGCTTCGATCTTGTGGAAGGATGCTTCGCGGGTACAGGAAGCCTGCGAAGTGATGAAACTCACGGCGCAGGATCTTTTGGGACTAAGTATCATCGACCGGATCATCGACGAACCGGTGGGTGATTGGAGCCGCAATCAGGCCTTCGTCATGAGCCAGCTGCGCCGTCAGCTGCAAAGCGCGCTGAAACGCTTAGGTGATCTCAGCCCAACGCAGCTGGTGGAAAAACGCTACGAGAAATTCCGCCGCATTGGGAGTATGGCTTATGGCAAGTGATGCGGAGCGCAATAAGCAGATCATCAACGATTTTTTCGTCGGTCTCTTCAATGACATCTTGCTCTTAGAGGAGCGGCATTTGAAAAAAATGGGCCTGGCTGATCTCAGCCTATCGGAGGTCCACATCCTGGAGGCAATCGCGCAGAAGGAAAATCCCGCTATGGGCGACGTAGCGCAGCAAGTCTCGCTGACCAACGGCACAGTGACCACCGCGGTCAAGAAGCTGGAGGAAAAAGGCTATGCTGAGCGTCAGCGCGATCTGCACGACCGCCGCATCATCCGCGTGCGTTTGAGCGACAAGGGCTGGGACGCGCAGAAGCAGCATCAGGCCTTTCACCAGCAGCTGGTGGAACAGCTGTGCGCCGATACCGATGTGGTGGAGGACGAGACGCTGATCCGTTCGCTGAAAAAATTGCAGCGATTTTTCAAAGGCCTCAAAGAAATGACCGACTGACTGACATACTGCACATGTAGAGAAAAAAAGGAGTCTGCCTTTATGAAGACAATAGCACAACTGCTCAATATCCAATATCCCCTGATCCAAGGCGGCATGGCCAATATCGCTACCGGCGAATTTGCGGCCAGTGTGTCCAATGCCGGCGGTCTGGGACTGATCGGTTCCGGCGGCATGAATGCCGACAGCTTGAGAGAACATATCCAGACTTGCAAAAGTCTGACTGATAAACCCTTCGGCGTCAATCTGATGCTGATGAATCCTGATACCGAGCGTATGGCGGCCGTAGTCGTGGAAGAAAAAGTGCCTGTCGTCACCACCGGCGCCGGCAATCCAGGCAAATACATCGCCCAGTGGAAGGAAGCAGGCATCAAGGTCCTGCCCGTCGTACCATCGGTGGCGCTGGCTGTTCGTTTGGAACGGCTGGGCGTGGATGCCGTCATCGCTGAGGGCACCGAATCCGGCGGTCATATCGGCGAATTGACCACCATGGCCTTGGTGCCGCAGGTGGCGGACGCTGTACAGATCCCTGTGGTAGCAGCGGGCGGCATCGCCTGCGGGCGGCAATTATTAGCCGCCTTTGCCCTGGGCGCGTCCGGCGTGCAGGTGGGCACCTGCCTCTTAGCTAGCGAAGAATGCCCTATCCATGACAATTACAAAGCGGCTATCCTCAAAGCTGGCGATACCGATACCATCGTGACCGGCCGTATCGCCGGTACGCCCGTGCGCATCCTCAAAAACCAGATGGCGCGGGAATACGTCAAAAAAGAAAAAGAAGGCGCGACACTGGAACAGCTGGAGATCTATACGCTGGGTTCTCTGCGCAAAGCCGTACGGGACGGCGATGTGCAGAATGGTTCGCTCATGGCTGGCCAGGTGGCCGGCATGATCAAAGAGATCCGCCCGGTCAAGGTGATCATTCAAGAATTATTCGCCCAGTGCCAGGAAGCGTACGATCGTTTGG
>CABVBB010000326.1 GCA_902496505.1 uncultured Peptococcaceae bacterium | reverse complement strand
GTTTTTTTGCCACCAGACTTGCCCCTGAATAAATCAGAAATTATCAAAATCATATCATTTCACGAATTTTTCCATTGTCTAACATGCTCTACGTCTTCATACGAAAAGAGGGAATGATCATGTCTGAAAGCAAATCCAACACGATGTACTACATTCATTGCGCTATCGGCTGCATATTGATGTTCCTGTTCCGTTTTCTGCCTGCCCCAGCACCGATCACCTCCTTAGGCATGCAGATGATCGGCATCTTTATCGGCCTGATCTATATGTGGTCCTTTGTCGATACCTTATGGCCCAGCGTCATGGGACTATTCGCTCTTTGTCTCAGTGATTACGGCACGACCACAAGCATCATCGCTTCCTCCTTTGGTAACTCCACCAGCGCCCTGATGCTGCTCTTTTTGGCCTTAGTCGCTGTTATCGAAGAATGCGACCTGGCCGGCTATCTCTCCAATCGCTTCTTATCTATCAAAAAATTTGCAGGCCGGCCTTGGCTGTTTACCCTCTGCTGGCTGATCGTTGTGGCGGCTATGTCCTCCTGCTGCAATATGTTTCTCATCGCCTTTACCTTCTGGGCCGTATTTTATAAGATCTGCGACCAGACCGGCATCCAAAAGGGCGAAGCCTATGCCAGCCTGATGATCATCGGTACGCTGGTCTTTGCTGCGATCGGCTCGATCATCATGCCGTTCAACGGCATTGCCTTGATCGCCAATGCTGCTTATGCCAATATGGGCCGTCAAGGCGTCGTCTATCTGTACTACATTCCGATGGTCGCCATCATGATCTTGGCTATGATCATCGGTTATGTCGGCATCATGCGCTTCATTTTCAGAGCAGACGTCTCCAAACTGGCGCATCTGGATCTGAATAAGATCGCCAAAGAAAAACAGCCCATGACCAAACAGCAAAAAACGCTGCTGATCATTTTGCTGGGCGCTATCGCCTTTCTGCTGATGCCTGGCATCGTGCCGGCCACCAATGCCTTTGGCATCACGATCAACAAGCTGTCCACCGTCGGCATCGTCTTAGGGGTATTCTCTTTATTGAGCTTCATCCGTATCGATGGCAAACCCCTGCTGAGTTTTTCCAAAGCTGCTGCCACCATTCCCTGGAATTTGTGGTTCATCATCACCTGCGCCATGGTCATCTCCGGCGCTCTGACCTCCGAAGGGACCGGCGTCAAGGAATTTGTCCTGCAGCATCTCACCCCGCTCATTGCCAATACTTCCCCGTGGGTCTTCACCATCCTCTTAGCAGTGATCGCCGTCATTCTGACCAATATCGCCAACAACATCGTCGTCTGCCTGACCTTGATCTCTGTCCTGGCCATGTACGCCTCTGCCTATTCGCTCAATGAGCCAGTCGCTCTCACCATCATCATGGTCTGCGCCTGCTTAGGCTATCTGCTGCCTTCCTTCTCCGTCACCGGCGCCTTAATGCACGGCAATCCTTGGCTGAGCGCCAAAGAGATCTACAAATATATTTTTGTCGTCTTGATCTGGATGACTTTCTGTGTCATCGCTATCGGCATCCCCTTAGGCATGCTGTTCTATTAGATCCAAGCACCATAAAAAAAGCTCCGCTCCAATCGGCTGAGCCTCAAACGCCCCTACCCAAACGCGGGCTGACAAAAAACGGCGGCAGGAAAATATCCTGCCGCCGTACATTTTTATGCTGTGCGAAGTTCTAGTTTATTCAGCTGTCTTCTCACCATCTGCCGGGGCATCTGCTGGAGCCTCAGCATCATCAGCCGGAGCTGCTTCTGGAGCGCCTTCGCCGTTGATGTATTTGATGAGCAGTTCATCGTAAACGCCGCTCTCTTTGACATTCGCTAAGCCAGCGCTGATCTTGTCAGCCAATTCGGTGTTGCCTTTAGCGACTGCAAAGCCGTATTTGTCATCTGCTAAGGAATCGCCGACCATTTTGACCTGGCCAGGATTTTTAGCCATGAAAGCCTGGGTAACAGGGATATCATTGATCACGGCATCTACGCCGCCATTGCCTAATTCTAAGAAGCACAGGTCATAATCCTGCAGGATCTTGGCTTCAGCAATGATGCCCTGCTCCTGCAGATCAAGGCATTGCTTAGCACCAGTGGTACCGATCTGAGCGGCAACGACTTTTCCCTCTAAAGAATCCACACCGGTGATCTCCTCATTATCAGCTGCCACAACGACAGACAAGCTGGCGTCGATATACGGTTCGCTGAAATCCACTTCTTCTAAACGTTCTGGGGTGATAGACATACCGGAAGCGATGATATCGATGCTGCCGTTGCCGACCTCAGCGACCAACGCATCAAACTCTAAGGATTTGTACTCGACATCAAAACCTTGATCTTCACCGATGGCTTTGATCAATTCCAGGTCAAAGCCGACCATGTTGCCATCCTCATCCTGATATTCAAACGGTGCGAAAGTTGGATTGGTACCGACGACATAAGTCGTTTTCTCGGTTTGAGCGGGCTGATCATTATTAGCAGCCGGCGTCTGCGCTGGTTCATTTTTGTCGTTTCCGCAGCCAGCAGCGAAGACCATGCTGCCCATCATGACAGCAGAAACCAATACCTTACTCCATTTTTTCATTTCAAAACCCTCCACAATTTTTATTGCATACAGCCTCTGTATGTTTTTCATAATTATACATCTGCTTGTATATTATTGCAACCTTTTTTTACACGGTTTTGTAAAAATTTTTGGCAGATATTTTTTCTCTTTATCCGCAAAAAATCGTGTATTTCTGTGGATAATGTGGATAAGTGCGTGGATAACTGTTGGATAAACGGTTTCAGGTGTGGATTTCTTTGTGCTGTATATGTGGATAAAATGAAAACCTGTGGGTTATCTTCATAATAGAATATACATTCGACCGCCTCTCTCTTGAATAAAATGCAGCAAAAATAGCTCCTCTTCCTTTGCTTTGCCCTCCGCCGACCGAAGCAGAAGCCGCGCCAGACAAACGGCGCGGCTTTTTGTCATTTCTTTTTTTCTGCTGCCTGGGCTTTGAGCTGACGCGCCAACAGATGGACCTGTTGGTACTGACCGCCCTGCCTGCTGTCATAGATATCACTGATCGCCATCCTGCCGCCTCCTTTTACGCCCAGTATTGCCCAGATCTTTTGGCAGCAAACCTCTATTTCATCCCGCTGGCCAAAGTCAGCGCGGAGACGCGCCGCGCTCCAGAATGGTGCAGGACCTTAGCGCACTGAGCGATGGTAGAACCGGTGGTCAGCACATCATCGATGATGAGTACATGTCGGCCGTCAATGGGGGCACTGTCCGCTATGGTGAAGGCATGCTGGAGATTTTGCTGGCGCTTGCTGCGGCTGAGTCCCGTCTGGTGAGGCGTATCCGCTGTGCGCAGCAGCGTTTGCTCTGCTAAGGGCAGCCCGGTCTGCTCGGACAAGACGCGCGCGATCAGTGCGCTTTGGTTGAAGCCGCGCTCCCGCAAACGATTGGGATGGAGCGGCACCGGGATCAAAAGCTCAGCTTCTGCGGGCACCAAAGGCAGCAGAAGCTCCGCCAGCGCCTGCGCCATCCAGGGTCGCCCGCGGTATTTGAGATCCAGTATGGCTTGGCGGAAATTGCCTTCATAA
>CABVBB010000325.1 GCA_902496505.1 uncultured Peptococcaceae bacterium | reverse complement strand
TGTTATCGAGGACAAAACGGCGATGAAGCTTTATGGCCGCACCAATGTGGTCGGAGAGACGCTCAAAGTGGATTCCAAATCCCTCGGTAAAGAAGATTTTCTCATCGTCGGCGTCTATCAGGTCAAGCAGTCCTTTTTGACCGCGATGATGACAGGCGGCGGGGGATATGAAACCGCTTACGCGCCCTACTCAGTCTTTTTGAAGGGCAGTGATACCTTCTTCTCCTTGAACTGTTACGTCAAGGAAGGCACCGATTATGAAGTGCTGGGGACGCAGATGAAGGGCCTGGTCGGTCGGATGAAGAACCGTCCGCCGGAGCAGATCGTTTATTATGCGGCCAAAGATGAAATGGGCAGCATGGACAGCATGATGAGCGCCATGAGTACGGCTGTGGGTGCCATCGCTGCGATATCGCTCCTCGTCGGCGGCATCGGCATCATGAATATCATGCTGGTATCAGTCACTGAGCGGACACGGGAGATCGGTATCCGCAAGGCCTTAGGTGCCAAGACGCGGGATATTTTGATCCAGTTCCTCATCGAATCCGCGCTGATCTCAGCAGCGGGTGGTATCATCGGGACGGTCTTGGGCATCGGGGTGGTGGCCTTGGGCGGTTTGGCCTTAGGCATCTCCGTGGTGGTCAATCCGATGATCGTCGTGATCGCTGTAGCTTTCTCGGCTTTGGTGGGTATCTTCTTTGGTATCTATCCGGCGAGAAAAGCAGCAATGTCCGATCCGATAGAAGCTTTGCGTTACGAATAAAATGAGATAGAAAGGCGGCAGGCAGATCAGGGCACCTGCCGCCTTTTTGGGGGAAAAGAGAAGGAGGGGTAAGGATGAAGAAAGGGTATGTTTGGCTGCTGAGTTTACTGATGCTTCTGCTGATGGGGATGACCATGCTTCTGACGGCTTGTACGCCAGAAGAGCAGCGGGCCATGGATATGCCCACTGTGCGCGGTGAATTGGCTAAGCTGGAAGGAGAAGAGGGCAACTGGCTGGGACTGACCGCTGAAGAAAAATTGGCGGATTTTGATTATCTCTACCAAACCTTGGAGGATAATTATCCCTATTTCCAGGTGCTTGAGCGGATGAAGGGCGTTGATCTGGCAGCCCTCTATCAAGAGATGCGGCCCAAGATCGCTGAGAGCACTTCGGATGCAGCTTTCTTCGTGCTTTTGGATCGATTCACGGGACAGGCGCAGTCGGTAGGGCATTTGGATCTGATCACGCCCATGAACTATGACTGGTTTGTGGCAGCTTATAAGGATCACACCGGGACGCCGGAAGATTACTGGCCTATTCAAGATCGTCTGGCAGCGGCTTATGGCAATCCCAAGTCGCAGGCAAGCTATGCGGGGCTCAGTGCCATCGTGCAGCCGATCCAAGAGCGGGTGCAGCAGTATTATGATAAGCTGGAGGCTGATAAGGACGACGATCAGATGGATCGTGAACCCTTGGCGAATGTAGAGACGCGCATCATCGAAGAAGGGCGCATCGCCTATATTGCAGTCAATAGTTTTGATATGCAGTATTATGAAGCCGACCGGGAAATACTGGCGGATTTTTATCAAGAGGTGCGGGACTATGAGCACGTGATTTTTGATCTGACCAATAATTCCGGCGGCGGGATGAGTTATTTTGATAATCTGATCGCTGCGCCCAATATTGCAGCCCCCTTGTCTTGCCAGACGTATGAATTGATCAAGGCGGGTGAGCTTAATCGACAATTTATCGATCTGTCTGCATTCCAGCCCATCGATGAACTGCCGCCGCTGGCGAAGCTGAATCAGGAGGATCTGCGCGAACTGGATGCGTTTTGCGCGCAGCCGTATATCATTGAGCCGTCAGGCGATGGCAAGATCCTGCAGGGCAGACTATGGATGCTCGTCGGGCCCAATGTCTTTTCCTCTTCGGAATACGCGGCCATGTTCAGCAAAGCCACAGGGCTGGCCACTTTGGTAGGCGAGCGCACCGGCGGCGATGGCATCGGCGAAGATCCCATACCTATCGTCTTGCCCAACAGCGGGCTGATCGTGCGCTACAGCGCCATTTACGGCGTAGACAGCACAGGCGCCGGCAGCCAGGAATGGGGCACGGAGCCGGATATTTATGCGGCAGAAGGGGAAAGCGCGCTGGATGCTTGTCTGCGCGCTATCGAAGAAAGGGTATAACAAAAGGGTATGGTCACAGGCCATACCCTTTTATGTTGGGAGAAAACTTGTGCGCAGCCCAAAATGTGTTACAATGAGGAGAAAGAAGCAGAGAAATGGAGGGAAGATCATGCGATTATTTTTTGCGCTGCAATTTGATGAAAAGACAGTGGAAGCGATCACGGCTGTGCAGGGGAGATTGGCACAGGCGGCACAAAATGTGCGGTTGAGTCAGCGGGAAAATCTGCACTTGACGCTGGCTTTTTTGGGCGAGCAGCCTGAGAGCGCTTTGCCCAGGCTCAAGGCAGCTATGGAGCAGACGGCCTGGGAACCGCTGGAGCTCTGTATAGATCATGCGGGCAGCTTCCGGCGTTCCGGCGGCGATACGTGGTGGCTGGGATTTCGCTACGCTCAAGATCTGATGACGGTGCAGGCGGAATTAGCAGGGCATCTGCAGACCGCGGGTTTTAAACTGGAGGATCGGCCGTTTTCGCCACATTTGACACTGGCCAGACAAGTGTATCTGCCCCGCGATTTCAGCGGGGAGAGTCTCTTGACGGAGCCGATCACTACGCGCGTGGAGCGCTTCACGCTGATGGAATCCACCAGGCGGCAGGGGCAATTGGTCTATGTGCCCTTATATGAACGCTGAAAAAAATGCCGCTCTCTGACGATGATCAGAGGAGCGGCATTTTTTCTTCGCCTAAGAGGATGACCTCTCGTTCCAGCAGGATACCACTATGGGCAAGGACGGCCTGTTGGACGCGGGCCATGAGGGTGAGCACATCAGCGCAGGCAGCGTGCCCACAGTTGACGATGAAATTGCAGTGTTTGGGTGAGACCTGAGCATCGCCGACACGCCAGCCTTTGGCGCCGGCGGCTTCGATCAAGCGGGCGGCCTTTTGACCAGGGGGATTTTTGAATACGCTGCCAGCACTGGGCAGTTCTAACGGCTGATACTGCTGCCGCTTTTCGTGGTACAGCGCCATCTCGGCTAAAATAGCCTGCCGATCGCCAGGGGTGAGCGCGAAGTCTGCACTGACGATGATGCTGCCGCTGCTCTGAAAAGCGCTGGAACGGTAAGCGAGTTCGAAGGACTCTGCGGTTATGGTATGCAGTGCACCCTCCGGCGTCAGATAAGTGACGCTTTGCAGGCAGTCGGCGATACGGCCGCCGTAAGCGCCGGCGTTCATGACCACAGCGCCGCCTACGCTGCCGGGGATGCCTTCGGCCCATGCTAAGCCGCTCAGACTGTGCTGGGCAGCTTGATAAGCCAGCGTGCTGATAAGCGCACCGGCTTGGGCGGTGACTTGGGTGCCGTGGAAGTCGATCGCGTTCAGCCCCGGCGCCAAATGGACGACCAGGCCGCGGAGCCCTTTGTCACTGACCAAGACATTGCTGCCGCTACCGAGCAGCGTCAAGGGCAGCTGCCGCTTTTGGGCGAAAGCGAGGATGGTTTGCAGGGCTTCTATTGTAGGCGGCCGCAAAAGGATA
>CABVBB010000324.1 GCA_902496505.1 uncultured Peptococcaceae bacterium | reverse complement strand
TTGATGATGAAGCGGCCCTCAGGCTGCTCTTGTATGATATCGTGACTGCGGCGGCTTCCGAGAAGTGCGCACGGCCGCTGACTGCGCCCAAGCTAAAGAGCAGTTCGACCGATTCGCGCCGGATGCGGTGCTCTTGGATGTGATGCTTTCCGATGGTGACGGCTTTGCGCTTTTGGAAAAATGGCGCAAGGAGCGCGATGTGCCGATCCTTTTCATTTCTGCCCGCGATGCAGACGACGACCGTCTGCACGGCTTAGGCTTAGGCGCGGATGATTATATCACCAAGCCTTTTTTGCCGCAGGAAGTCGTGCTGCGTCTGACCTCTGTGCTGCGCCGTGCTTACCGTGATCAGCCGCTGCGCGGCCAGGAACAGCTGCGCTTAGGCGATACGCTCGTTGATTGGGGCACCGCCTCCGTCAGCCGCAGCGGTCAAACCACAACGCTCACGGCCAAGGAATTCGCCCTCCTGCGCAAGCTCTCTGACAACCGCGGCCAGATCGTGACCATCGATGCCCTCAGCCGCGCCGTCTGGGGCGATGAAAATTTTGGCTACGAAAATACGCTGATGGTCTATATCCACCGCCTGCGGGAAAAAATCGAGGCCGACCCTGCCCATCCCCGTTACCTCCTCACTGCCCGCGGCTTGGGCTACAAGCTGCTCAGGGAGGATCAGCTATGAAAGGACTAGGCAAAATTTTGAGCCGCTACGCCGCTTCTGCTGTGGGCATTGGCATTTTTCTCTTGGCGCTCAATCTCACTTTTTTCATTCTTTTTTTCCTCAAGGTCGAATACAACACACCTGTGGTCGAAGACCGCGTGCGCACCATCGCCGCAGGCATTAGCAAGCAGCCGGACGGCACCTTGGCCATTTCACCAGAAGCACGCCAGGCATTGGACGAGCGCTACGTTTGGGCTATGCAGCTGGATGAGGACGGCAATGTCATTTGGAGCGACCGCCTGCCGGAGGATATGGCAAAGCATTACACGGCCAGCCAGATCGCTGCCTTTTCCCGCTGGTATCTCCACGAATACCCGGTCTATGTCTGGGGGGATGAGGACGGCCTGCTCGTTTTGGCAAGCCCCATCGACAGCGAGTGGAAATACCCCATGACCATGAATGCCAAGGTCATGGACGCCGCCCTGCAATGGCTGCCCGTGGTGCTTTTGCTCAATGGGCTGGCCGCGCTGCTTTTGGCCCTGCTTTTAGGCTGGCGGCTTTTTGGCGCTGTCCGTCCTGTTGCTCAGGCCATCGATCAGCTGGCCGACGGAGAAGCTGTTGAGCTGGCGGAAAACGGTCTCTTAGGTGCACTGGCCGCTGATCTCAACCGGACCTCCCACACCCTCAGCCAGCAGAAAGCCCTTCTAGATAAACGCGACCGCACCCGCACCCAATGGATCGCCGGCGTTTCGCACGATATTCGCACGCCTCTGGCCATCGTCCAAGGCAATGCCGCCCAGCTGGCGGATGATGACGCGCTGCCCATAGAAGCGCGGCGCAAAGCCCAGCAGATCGTCCGACACAGCCAGCGTTTGAGCCAGCTGGTGAGCGATCTCAATCTCGCCTCCAAGCTGGAATATGAGATGCAGCCCCTCACGCTGGCGCCTTTCCGACCGGCAGCCCTCCTGCGCACAGCCGCAGCCGATGCGCTCAATGAAACCGACCGCGACGTCCAATTAGACGTGGAGATCCCGCCGGCACTAGAAGCCTTGCAGCTCACCGGCGATGCCTCCCTTCTCGGCCGCGCTATCGGCAATCTCCTGCGCAACAGCCTCACCCACGCGCCCGATCCACTGGCGATCACCCTCACGCTGGCTGTCCAAAGCGGCTTCTGCCTCATCACCGTCACCGACAACGGCCCCGGCCTGAGCGATGACGTCCTCCAACGTCTGCGCGCCCCCCTGCCTCAAGAACTCCCCACCCACGGCCTCGGTCTCATCCTCGTCAGCCAGATCCTCGCCGCCCACCACGGCAGCGTCAATTTTCAAAACCAAACGCCCCAAGGCCTCACCGCCACCCTCTATCTGCCGCTCACCTGAAACACCAAAAAGCTGCGCCGATTTTTACATTTGTAAAAACCAGCGCAGCTTTTCATCGTTTGCTGTCTGTACTAAACCGCCTATCCCTTGGCCCGGTTGGCGGTCCAGTACAAATTTTTTTATCCTTCAAGCATTATGATCCCTTGCGGCGGCTGTCCATTGCTTGCATAAAATGCAGCAATGGTGTAACATGGGAGCAGTTAAAAAGGAGTGATCATGATGACATTACCCAATCGCAACGACCTCTGCTGGTGCGGCAGTGGTAAAAAATATAAGAAGTGCCATCTGGCTTTCGATGAAAAACTGGATTATCTGGCTCGTCAGGGCGTGCATGTGCCCGATCATGACATGATCAAGACGCCGGCGCAGATCGCGGCTATCAAGGAAAGCTGCCAGATCAATACAGCAGTGCTGGATCATGTGGCAGCGCACATTGCAGTAGGCATGAGCACCGAGGAAGTCAACCGCCTGGTGCATGACAAAACACTGGAATTAGGCGGCATCCCAGCGCCGTTGGATTTTGAGGGCTTCCCCAAGAGCACCTGCACCTCCATCAACGACGAAGTCTGCCACGGTATCCCCAGTGAGGATATCATCCTCCGCTCCGGCGATATCGTCAATGTCGATGTCTCTACCATCTACAACGGCTATTTTTCCGACGCTTCCCGCATGTTCATGCTGGGCGACGTCTCCGAAGAGCGCCGCCGCTTGGTGGAGGCCACCAAAGAATGTTTGGACCGCGGCTTGGCTGCTGCCCAGGCGTGGGGTTTTACCGGCGACATCGGCGAAGCCGTGCAGACCTATGCCGAATCACTAGGCTACTCTGTAGTCAAGGAATTGGGCGGTCACGGCGTGGGCATCGCTTTCCATGAAGAGCCCTTCATCTGCCACCAAGGCCGCCGCGGCACGGGCACGCTCTTGGTCCCGGGCATGATCTTCACTATCGAACCGATGATCAACGCCGGCACCGCCAAGGTCAAAGTCAATGAGGCCAACGGCTGGACCGTGAGCACCAAAGACGGCAAGGACTCCGCACAGTGGGAATACACCGTCCTTATCACCGAAGACGGCCCCGAGATCCTCACCTATTGATATCAAGAAAATGTCAAGGAAATATTGCGATTGCGCAAAACCCCTGTACATTTGCTGAATTTGTGGTATGCTGTAACTAACGAAAGAAATTACAACACAAATTCTACGGAGGAGTGATTCCAATGTTTCCTGTATTTTTAGCAACAGCCTTGACCTTGTTTTTGGGCGCCTCCTTTATTTTCGTTGCGGCCAACAACAATTAAGCACGTTCATTTTCCACACCTTGCGGTGTCCGATGCAGCACATATGCTATTCGATATCCTCCGCGATCTGCCCAACACTTTCCCCGGCAGATCGCTGCATTCCCCTTTTAGCCGGCGCTCCCCCCTCTTGCGCCGGCTTTTTTGCGCCCATTTTTAGGTTGGACTGCTCGAGTACATTTTTCTGCCCGTTTGTCAAGAGGATGATCCGTCTGCTTTCGGGGAGCCGCTTAAGAAGGACGCCTTGTTCATAAATGGTGCAAACAGCGTTATTTCAGCCATTACAGATTTGAAATTGTCATTTTGTTTTACATATGTTATGGTC
>CABVBB010000323.1 GCA_902496505.1 uncultured Peptococcaceae bacterium | reverse complement strand
ACGGATATAAAGAACGGAAATATGAACCACCGTGTGCTGGCGCGGGAAAATGATATGACCAAGCAGATCTGCTACGACCTCAACGAGATAGCGGTTGCTGATCAGGCGCGCTTCATTCAGCAGAAGCAGGCAGAACGGTCCTATAAGCGGCTCATGACCAGCCTTTCTCACGATGTCAAAACGCCGCTGGCGTCATTGGTCGGCTATTTGGAAGCGATCGAAAATGGCTTGGTCAGCGGCAGCGAAAAAGAAGCGTATATCCGCGTTGCTGCCAGCAAAGCCTATCGTCTGAGGGATTTTGTGACAGCGCTGTTTGAGTGGGTCAAGCTGGACGCGGGCGAGCAGGTCTTCCACTTTGAGGTGACAGATCTCAATGAGCTGTCCCGCAGCATCGTGGCCGACTGGGTGCCGGTCTTAGAAAACAGCGGCTTAGCGTATGACATCGATATACCCGAAAATGAGTATCTCCTGCGGATCGATCCCAATGCCTACACCCGCATCCTTAATAATCTGCTGCAGAATGTGCTGGTGCACAGCGAGGCTGACCGCATACAGCTGTGCCTGCACGAGGATAGTCAACAGGCAGTCGTTTCCTTGGAGGATAATGGCAAAGGCATTGCCGCTCAGGATCTGCCGCACATTTTTGAGAGAATGTATCAATGCGATGAAGCCCGGTCTGCTGAGGGCAATGGGCTGGGGCTGTCGATTGCCAAGGAACTGGTCGAAGCCCATCAAGGCACCCTGAGCGTTGACAGCACGCTTGGAGCGGGGACGACTTTTTGGGTCACCCTGCCGAAAACTTTGTGACCAGGTCGGCGCTTTTTTAAAACAAGAAAAAAGCAAGGCTGCGGCAAGGTTTTGACAAGGTTTATCCGTTATACTGCTCATTGTCATCGTTTCTGCTGCGCTGTCAGCTAGGTGACCAAAGTGGATCTAAAGAAAGTGAGGAAACACGAGATGAGCGATTTTATCATTGAAACGAAGCAGCTGACCAAGGTCTATGGCGATCAAACGGTGGTGGACGCCGTCGATCTGCATGTGGGGAAGGGGCGCATCTATGGTCTATTGGGACGCAATGGCGCGGGTAAGACCACCCTCATGAAAATGATTTTGGGGCTGACCGCCGTGACTTCGGGAGAAGTGACGGTATTTGGCTATAAGATCACCGAGCGAAAAAAGCGGATATATCCCCGCATAGGGGCTATCATCGAGACGCCGGGCTTTTATCCCAATCTGACCGGGAAGGAGAACTTGGAGATCTTTGCCAAGCTGCGCGGTACGGCTGGACCTCATGCCGTGAGAAACGCGATGGAAGTGGTGGGCTTACCCTATAAGGATAAAAAGCTGTTCGGCCAATATTCGCTGGGCATGAAGCAGCGGCTGGGCATCGCCAATGCTATCCTCCACGATCCAGAGTTATTGATCTTGGACGAACCTACCAATGGGCTGGATCCTATCGGTATTGCAAAAATGCGGGAATTCATCAAGAGATTGAGCGCCGAATACGGCAAGACGATCCTGATCTCCAGCCATATCCTTTCGGAAATCGCTCTCTTGGCAGATGACATCGGCATCATCGATCATGGGGTGCTGCTGGAGGAAAGCAGCATGGAAGCATTGGAACGGAAAAGCGGCCAATATATTTTGCTGGAGGTCTCGGATATTTCCAAAGCGATCTTGCTTTTGGAGCGGCAGTTCGGACTGCGGGATTATACGGTACAGGACGAACAGACGCTGCGTCTGCGTGATACCACGCTGGATATGGCGGCAGTCAATAGGGCGCTGATGCTTGAAGATATAGCAGTCATCAGTTCGAGCCTGCACGCGGATACCTTGGAAGATCACTTCAAAAAAATCACTGGGGGTGAGGGCATTGCTTGAGCTGATCCAAACAGAAGTTTTGAAGCTGCGCCGCAAAAAACTGCTGTGGCTGATGCTGCCCGCGGCTTTGGTCATGCCGTTTTTCGCCTGGCTCTATTTTCGTTATTTTGGGGAAAAGGGCATCGACGCTGTTCTGTTTTATAAATGGTCTGCTTTCAGCGGGACCTTATTCATCATTCTCCCGTTCGTTTTAGGCATCTTGTGCACAATGCTGATGCATGACGAAAACCGCTATGATATGCTCAAGCAGCTTTGGATCGTACCAATCAGCAAAATGGGCTATTTCTTCAGCAAATTTGTGATCGTCCTGGCGTATGCGGTCGGCTTTATGCTGTTAGACGCGCTGGCCTCAGTTTTGCTCAGTGTGCTGTCGGGCTATGTGGCGTTTGAATGGGAGAGTATCCGTTTCTTAGTGGAAAAATGTTTGGAGATCGCCATTTTGACCGCTTTGGCTATCCTGCCGATCTTGGCCGCCGCGGCGTCGCAAAAGGGCTATATCCTCCCAGCGTGTCTGACGCTGGTGTATGTTTTGGCCGGATTTTTGGTGACACCAGTAAACGCCTATGTGCACCCGATCTCCAGTGTTTTGGTCATCATTGCCAGGCATGGCGATATTCCAGAGGCGCTGTCGCAGGCCATTGATGTCCCCGCAGCGTTTTTTTGCATCAGCGTATGGGCTGCGGCGTCCGTTGTGCTGGCCCATTTCACGCTGGGACAGAGAAAGTAGGTGTCAGGATGCGCATACTCCTTTGGGCGGAATTTCAAAAGCTGCGCCGATCGCATATCGTTTTATTGACTGTTTTCTCCGTCATTTTGATCGCGGTCTTTGTTTTCATAGGCGGGAAGACACTGGCTTCTAGTGAACAAATGACCACTAATGATGCTGGCTGGTATATGGCCAGCACGCAAGTATGGGCGACGCTTTTCGTGCTGCCTGCTGTGACTGCGCTCTTAGGGAGTTTTATGATCTGTCGTGAGGAACAAGAGGACACCATGAAATCTCTGCGCATCATTCCGGTGAGCGAAACGAAATTAACGGCGGCCAAAATGATCGTCACCTTTCTTGTGAGTGTACTGCTTTATGGATTTCTCTTTGTCCTCACCCTTTTGACCGAAGCGATATTGCATTTATCAGCACTATCATGGGAAATGGTTTGGGATTTTGGGAAAATGTATGTATTAGACGGGATAGGCGTATTTTTGGCAGTATCGCCGATCATAGCCCTCGTGTCCTATATGAAAAAAAGTTACTGGATCGCCTTGGTCATCGCGGAGCTATACTCCTTCGCCGGACTTTTCATGAGCATGTCCAATGCGCTGCGGACCTATTATCCGATCACCGCAGTCTTCGGCGCAGCGGGTTATTATGAAACCACGGCTGCCGGTCGGTTCGGCAGTGCCGGCGTCCTGCTGTTGTGCGGTCTCCTGGCCGTAGTGCTGCTCAAGGGGCTTAATGATGAGGCCGAGAAACACTCATGACGACGTAACACTTTTTGCCTGATCCCCAAAACGCCGAGACCGCTCAAAACACGATGTTTTGAGCGGTCTCGGCGTTTTGGGGTTATAAAGCTTAAAAGGGTCTTGGAGGAGAAAGGGCGGCTTTTCAGCAGGTGATTTTATCGGCCGGCGCAGTACGTCGATCAGTCGTATACTTGACAATGTTAATGATTGATGTATACTGTAATTGAATGAATGGTTCAATAAAGGGGAGGAACATCTATGGAGAACAGATTGCAAACGATCTATGAGGCTGCCAGTTCTTTGTTTATCAATAA
>CABVBB010000322.1 GCA_902496505.1 uncultured Peptococcaceae bacterium | reverse complement strand
TCTTAAGGCCATATCATCTGAAGGCAATTTAGTCTATGATGACAATAATAGGCTCATTGAAAATCCTGACTATACCATGAATAGTCAACAAATCAATAAAGTGATAGGGAGCATCTTTGGTACGAGCCTTGTGTCTGATAAACAGCTTGATCATTGAAGCAAACAAAAAAAACACGATCCATTTTCATTAATGGACCGTGTTTTTTGCAGTTTCTGCCTGATGCCGCTCGAGGGGCTGAATGTTTATTTGTAGGCGTGCCAGCGGTGCTGATACATTTCCAGCGTCGGGGCTACTGCTTGGCCGTGGCGCGCGGTAAGGTCGCGGACGATCTGGTCAAATTCCTGGGCGGACTTGCGGGCGGGGAGGGCGTGGAGCGTTTCCAGCAGGGTGCGGAAATGTTCGCCGAAGATAGCGGGCAGGGCGCGCTGGAAATCGCGGCGGGCATCGATCAGGCGGTAGTCGTAGTTGTAGAAGCAGACTTTGGTGAGCACAGGAGAGATGACGGCGCCGGAAAGCTCGAGATCCAGGCGTTTTTCGTAGACGTAATCCTTGCGGGCGTCATAGATATAGGCCCAAGCGCCGTCTTGTTTGTAGGCGAAGGCGTGGAAGGTCTGGTTGAAAAGGTCGTGGGGTCTGAGCTCGCTGCTGATGTTTTTGCGTTCCTCATTGAGGCGGGCCAGAAGCAGCTGGTGATCTTTGTGCGAGAGCGTCTGCTGGCTGACAGCGAGCAGCAACGCTCCTTCAAAGAGGTTGAACTGGTCGCGGTCAAAGGTGCACTCCAGGCTGGTCATATGATCGTCTAAGAGATCGGCGGCGATATTTTGCTGCATTTCGCTGGCTAAGCGATGCAGATCGGCGAAAAAGGCTGCGCTGAAATCAGACTGCATCTTGACTGCCAGGTCTTTTTTGAGATCCAGCTCTAATATTTCTTTTAAGCCGCGGGGAATGGGCTTTTTGAAGACGTCGGTCACCATGCGGGTGGGGTAGGCGTCTTCCAGCGCGGCGCGCTCGATGTAGTCATAGATCTTGACAGCGTTGGAGCTGACGTGGTAGTGCCGTTCGCCTTGGGCGTAATGGGTGCAGCCGTAGGTATCGAACTCGACGTCGTAATAGCCCATTTCCGCTTTTTGGCCGACGTCCATGGCGGTCATCATATCGCGGAAAAGCACCAGCATTTCTTCTTGAGTCAGCATGAGCTATCCCTCCTTGGCATGAGTGTACCGATCTGGGAATCGGCCTGAACGATGAGCTTGCGCGTGCCGTCGGTCTGTGCACTGAGCTGGGCTTGGTGGCCGAGGAAATCTTGGAGCGTGCCGGTGGTCAGCAGTTCTTCGGCAGAGCCTTGGGCGAAGACGCGGCCTTTGCGCAAAAGCAGGGCGTGATCAAAGATATCGATGATCTCTTCGGTATAATGGGTGACGTAAATGATGGTCAGTCCGTATTCCAGTGCCAACTGGCGAATAGAGGCAAAGAGGTGGGCGCGGTTGTAGACATCCAGTCCGCTGCACGGTTCGTCTAAGACCAAGAGTTCTGGCCCGGCGAAAAGGGCGCGGGCGATCATGACGTTTTGCCGCTCACCTTTGGAGAGCATATCAAAGGAATGATAGAGTTTATCCTCGATGCCGAGCTCAGCAGTGAGCCGTCGGGCCAGCTGGACATCTTGGAGCGATAGGTCGTAGCCTACGCTCAAGGTGCCGAATTTGCCGGAGAGGATGACGTCCAGCACCGATTCTTTGGTGTAGTAGCGGTCGTAAAAGGAGCCGCTGACCCAGCCGATGCGCCGCCTGAGGGCGAGCACATTGTCATTGGTGTAGGTCTGGCCGAAGACTTGGAGCGTACCTTGGGAATAGCTTTTGTAGCCGGCAATGATGGACAGGAGCGTCGTTTTGCCGCTGCCGTTGAGGCCGTAAACGACCCAGTTTTGGCCGGGCAGGACTTCCCAAGTGATGTCTTTGAGCAGATAGTTCTGCCCCATTTTGCAGCTCAAATGGTCGGTTTTGATGATGGGTTCCATGGGTGTCCCTCCTTGTTAACGCTGGGCGAGGTCAGCATCTTTTAAGACGATACACTCGCCGATGAAATTTTCGTTGATGTCTAGGGGAATGGTGAAGCCGCCGTCATTGAGCACGCCGATATTTTGGCAGATCCAGCTCATCAGTTCGCAGACTTTGGCGGTGTTCATCTGCAAAACGGCATCGGTATTGTCCATGTTTTGAAAATAGTTGAAGCCGGTCTGCTCGATGAAGAAGCTGGCGCTGCGGTAGATCTCCGGCTCGACGCCGAATTCGATGCGGTTGCAGTTTTTGCAGAAGATCTCGATGCGGGCGTCGTCTAATTCGCTGAATATGATCTGGCGAAGCTTGAGTTCGCCGCCGCAGTATTTGCACACGCAGCGTTTGGTGCGGTTTTTGAGCATATCCAAGCGGCTTTCGGATTGGAATAAGCTGCTGTCCATAAGGATCATCCTTTCTGGGAAACGATAATTCAGTATTTGATAAGGGGGTAACTTTAAAAGCCCACCAGGCATTGGCCGTCTGGTGGGCTTTTGACGTGGTGTTGTCTAGGCGGTTATTTTTAAGCGGGCATCAATATTCTTCGGCGAGGATCTGGTAAACGGGTGCGCCTTCGCACTCTCGGGGCATCCGGACGCCGCCCAGGACAGCTGCTGTGGGGACGAGGTCTACCTGACGGATGATGCGGTCGGTCTCGAAGCCTTTCTTGAGGCCTTTGCCGGCGGCGATGAAGATAGGCGAGAGGGAGGTGTCGGCGAAGCCGTAGCAGGTGGCGAGACCGTCGGCGTGGTCGTAGTTGTAGCCTTCAGCTGTCCAGTAGCAGATATCACCGCATTCAGGGCCGCCGTAGCCGAGGAGCACTGCGTCGCGATTGCGCAGGGCGAGGGCAATGACACGTTTGCCGGTGTCGGGGTGCTTATAGCTGTAGAGGTCGGTCATGATCTGCTCTTCTAATTCGTATTTGTCAGCAGGATCCACGATGCCGTGTTCGTCGCGGCCTTTGAGGTTGATGTAGATGTTGTTGGCCTGGCTGGCGATGGCACGGGTCTTGGACCAATCGATCTCCCGCAGTTCGTTGCCGTTTTCATCAAGCTTCATGTAGGTGTAGCCCAGTTCGTTCATCAAACGGACGTTGATGCCGCTCATGTCGCCGATGTAGGCAGGCAGATGCTCGGGGCTGACCAGGGCGTGATCGCTGAAGACGAAGAGCGTCCAATCTTTGTCCAAGAGGTCAGTGAAGTAACCGATATAGGTATCAGCCAAAATGTAGAGCTCTTCCAGCCATTTCTCGAATTCTGCTTCGGTCTGCTTGTTTTGGCCTTTGTCTCTGACGTAGCGGACGAAGGTGTGGAAGATCAGGTCAACAGCGTGGTAATGGGAGAAGATGACGTCGATGCCTTCCTGCTCGATCATGTAGCGCAGGGCATTGGCCTGCCATTTGGCGATCTCATACCAGCAGTCCAGCATGCATTGGTACAGCTCGCGGTCCTGGCCGTAGAGCATGGAGCTTGGCGGCGGGAAGCCGATATTTTCGGTGATGGCCTTGTGGATGCGGACAGGAGAGAAGAGGGCGTCAGCAGTGGTATCCATAGCGGCGGAAATATACATGCGGACTTTGCTGCCGCCTGGCGTCAGCTCGAGGA
>CABVBB010000321.1 GCA_902496505.1 uncultured Peptococcaceae bacterium | reverse complement strand
CCAGATCGACCTCCATCTTGCTGCCCAAGCCGTCACATTCGGGGCAGGCGCCGAAGGGGCTGTTGAAGGAAAACATCCGAGGCGTGATCTCACCGACGCTGATGCCGCAGTCCACGCAGGCAAATTTTTCGCTGAAGGTCAGCGTCTCGCCGTCGATGATCTCTACCCAGACGATGCCGTCAGCCAGCTTCAGCGCTGCTTCCAGCGAATCCGCCAATCGTCCGGCGATGCCTTCTTTGACCACGATGCGGTCGACGACGACTTCGATATTGTGCTTCTTGTTCTTCTCTAAGGTGATCTCCTCGGAAAGCTCACGCATCTCGCCGTCGACCTTGATCCGTACATAGCCGCTTTTCTTGAGTTCCTCAAATTTGCTCTGGAATTCGCCCTTGCGTCCCCGCACCACCGGTGCCAGGATCTGCAGCTTGGTGCGCTCTGGATAGGCCAGGATCTGATCGACCATCTGCTCAACGGTCTGCTGGCTGATGACCTTGCCGCATTTGTAGCAGTGCGGCACGCCCACGCGGGCAAAAAGCAGACGCAGATAGTCATAGATCTCCGTCACCGTACCCACTGTGGAACGGGGATTGCGGCTGGTGGTCTTCTGGTCGATGGAGATCGCGGGAGAAAGCCCCTCGATATAGTCCACATCCGGCTTGTCCATCTGGCCCAAAAACTGCCGGGCGTAGGCCGAGAGCGACTCCACATAGCGCCGCTGACCTTCGGCATAAATGGTATCGAAGGCCAGAGAGGATTTGCCGGAACCGCTGAGGCCGGTCATCACGATGAATTTATCCCGGGGCAGTTCGATATCGATATTTTTCAGATTGTGCACACGGGCACCTTTAATAATGATCTTATCTTTTGCCATTGCTTCAATTCTCCTTGATCCGCTGGATCTCGTCCCGAATTTGCGCAGCCCGCTCGAATTCCAAGGCTTTGGCTGCTTCCTTCATGGCCTTCTCCAGCTGCTTGATATAGGTCGATCGCTGTTTTTCGTCCATTTCTTCTATATTGACAGCGTATTCCGCTGGTTTCTCCGCCACCATCGTTGTGGCCTCGATGACATCGCGGACGCTCTTATTGATCGTCTGAGGGGTGATATGATGCTCTTCATTGTATGCCAGCTGGATGCGGCGGCGGCGCTCTGTTTCATCCAACGCCCTGCGCATGGAGCCGGTGATCACGTCGGCATACATGATGACGTGACCGTTAGCATTACGGGCGGCACGGCCAATGGTCTGGATAAGGGAGCGGTCAGAACGCAGGAAGCCTTCTTTATCCGCGTCCAAGATCGCCACCAGCGACACCTCCGGCAGGTCCAAACCTTCGCGCAGCAGATTGATGCCCACCAGCACGTCGAATTCTCCCAGCCGCAGATCCCTGAGGATCTCCATACGCTCGATGGTCTTGATCTCCGAATGGAGATAGCGCACCCGTACGCCCACATCCTTGAAATAATCGGTCAAGTCCTCAGCCATTTTCTTGGTCAAGGTGGTCACCAAGACCCGTTCGTCCCGTTCCACCCGCAGGCGGATCTCACCCAGCAGATCATCGATCTGTCCGGTCACTGGCCGCACGTCGACCTCAGGATCCAAAAGTCCAGTCGGCCGGATGATCTGCTCGACCACTTGGCGGCTGTGTTCTTTTTCGTAATTGCCCGGCGTAGCCGAAACATAGATGGTCTGACCCACCTTCTGCTCAAATTCTTCAAAACGCAGCGGACGGTTGTCCAAAGCTGACGGCAGACGGAAGCCGAAATCCACCAGATTTTGTTTGCGCGAGCGGTCACCGGCAAACATCCCGCCGATCTGCGGCACAGAGACGTGGGACTCGTCGATAAAGGTGATAAAATCCTCAGGAAAGAAGTCCAGCAGCGTATCCGGTGTTGAGCCTGGCGCGCGGCCAGAAAGCGGTCTGGAATAATTCTCTACGCCCGAGCAAAAGCCCACCTCTCTGAGCATCTCCATATCATAGCGCGTGCGCTGCTCGATGCGCTGAGCCTCCAGCAGCTTGCCCTGCGCCTTAAAAGAAGCGATCTGCTCCTCCAATTCTGCTTCGATATTGGCGATAGCCGTTTCCAGATAGTCTGGGTCTGTGACATAGTGGGTATTCGGATAAATACTCACATGCTGCCTGGTCGCCATGATCTCACCAGTGATCAGATCGACCTCGCAGATGCGCTCCACCTCGTCACCAAACATTTCGATGCGGATGATCTTTTCACTATAGGAAGCTGGCAGGACCTCCACCACATCGCCCCGCACGCGGAAGGTGCCCCGCTTGAAATCGATGTCATTGCGTTCGTACTGGATATCGATGAGCTTGCGCAGGATGGCATTGCGGTCATACTCCTGACCAACGCGCAGCGACAGCGTCTGCTCGCGGTAATAATCCGGCGAACCCAAGCCGTAGATGCAGGACACGCTGGCGACCACGATGACATCCCGTCGTTCCAGCAGAGAAGCCGTCGCTGAGTGGCGCAGCTTCTCGATCTCCTCATTGATCTGCGCGTCCTTTTCAATATATGTATCACTGGAAGCAACGTATGCTTCAGGCTGATAATAGTCGTAATAGGAGACAAAGTATTCCACAGCATTATTGGGGAAAAACGCCTTGAATTCACTATATAACTGCGCAGCCAGCGTCTTATTAGGCGCCATGACCAGCGCCGGCCGATTGGCCTCCGCAATGATATTGGCCATCGTAAAGGTCTTGCCCGAACCCGTCACGCCCAGCATGATCTGCTTGGGAAAACCCGAGTCCAAGCCCTCCACCAGTTTGGCAATGGCCTGCGGCTGATCACCTGTAGGCTGATATTCCGAAACCAATTCAAAATCTGCCATCTGCTAGACCCCCTCTGATTTGTCGTCTTATCTTACCCGCTCTTTCTGAGCATCTATCAAAGATTTTCTTATTATAGCACAAACGCGCAGGAGAATGTACTGTCAAATATCGCTAGCTGCCCCGCCATTTCGGTAAGCAAAGCCGCCAAAAAGCCAGCCGTCCCCTGCTGGAAAAGCTGGCCCTCTCATCCTCCATAATGTGTACTACTACCATTATAAGAACGGAACATTTGTTTGTCAACAGGCAAATCCTGTTTTTTTAAACCGCCCCGCTGAAGTCTTTTTCTCTGCGTGACTTTCATTTCAGAATTTGCTATACTTATTTTGTACAACACTATTTAAGGAGGTCTTTTCCTATGTTTCGTCATTCATCCCGTTTTTCGCTCCTCATCTGCCTAACGCTGTGTATCTGCCTGTTATCCGCCTGCGGAGCCCAGAGCGAGACGCCGGAAACCGCCGTCACCAATGCGCTCAACGCTGTCAAAGCCTTGGACACCGCCACAATGCAGAAATATTTTGATCCCGACGACCAAATCTTCAATATTTCAGAAGACGACGCTATGACCGAGAGCGATCAGGCCATCATGCAGGGCATCGTCAAAAACTTGAGCTTCGAGGTCACTGACAGCAGTGTGGACGGTGACAAAGCCACCGTCAGCATTGCCATCACCAATACCGATATGCGTGAGATCGTCGCTCAGTTCTTACAGCTTTCTATCCAAGATGCGTTCCAGTATGCTTTCCTGCCCGAAGATCAGCAGCCCAGCGACGAAGAGATGGACGCAATGTATATGCAGCATTTTCAAGATCTGATGGCC
>CABVBB010000320.1 GCA_902496505.1 uncultured Peptococcaceae bacterium | reverse complement strand
TCATTGGTATGGATGGTGCTGAGCACCTGATGGCCGGTGATGGCGGCACGCATGCGATCTCGGCGGTCTCACTGTCGCGGATCTCACCGACCATGATGATGTCGGGGTCTTGACGCAGTATTGCGCGCAGGCCGCCGGCAAAGGTGAGACCGGCTTTGGGATTGACCTGGACCTGATTGATGCCGGGCAGATGGATCTCGACGGGGTCTTCGATGGTGACGACGTTGAGCTTGGGCTTGCCGATCTCGCGCAGGGTGGCGTAAAGGGTGGTGGTCTTGCCGCTGCCGGTAGGGCCGGTGACGAGGACGATGCCGGCGGGACATTTGAGGATGCTGTCGTAAATGCGGCGGTTATAATCGTCCATGCCGAGATTTTCCACAGTCTCGAGCTGATCGCGCAGGCCGCCTAGGATACGAAGGACGACTTTTTCACCGTAGAGGGTGGGCAGTGTGGAGACACGGATATCGACGCGGCCGCTGGAGAGTTCTTGCTCGAAGCGGCCGTCTTGGGGCACGCGCTTCTCGGCGATATTGAGGTTGGACTGGATCTTGAGACGGGTAACAATGGCATTGTGCGCTTCGCTGCTCACAGACATATGGCGGATGAGGTCGCCGTCGATACGGAAGCGGACGACGGTCTCGTCGTTCATGGGCTCGATGTGGATATCGCTGGCGCCCATATTGTACGCCTGGACGATGATGGAATTGACCAGCTTGACGATAGGGGCATTGTCCACCCGCTGCTCAGCTAATGTCATTTCGCGGCCGCTCTGGCCGTTGTCTTCATTCTCGGCGATCTCTTTATTGATATCGCCGAGGGCGCTTTGCAGCTTGGTGGCAGAGTAGCAGCGGTCGATGGCAGCGGCCAGGTCGTCTTTGGTGGCCAGGACGGTATTGATATTGACATTGCAGAGCACTTGCAGCTGATTGAGCAGATGGAAGTCCAGCGGGTCATTGATGGCGACGGTCAAAAAGCCGTCTTCGTAATCCACGGGGATGGCTTGGAATTTGCGGGCCATTTCTTCGGGGAGCTTTTGCAGGGCTTCGTCGGCTATGGGGATGACATTGAGATCGACCACAGGCACGTGCAGCCGTTCGCTCAGAGCCTTGAGCAGGTCTTTTTCGGTGATGAGGCCCATTTGCAGGATGATGTCGCCCAGGCGGACGCCTTTGACTTGTTTTTGCTTCTCCAGTGCCTGCTCGAGCTGCTCAGGGGTGATCATGCCTTTGTTGACCAAAAGCTGACCGATGGGTATATTGCGTTGATCCATATTTATCCTCCTCTATTGACAAGGTCCAGCCGCTCCGTCATAATGCAAGTAGATTCTGAAAAGGAGTTGACGGGTGTGTCTGGATCGATCGGTGTCTTATTTGTGCTGTACGGTGTGGTGATCGCCAGCTTTTTGAATGTATGTATCTATCGTATCCCGCAGAAGGAGTCGGTGGCGGCTGGGCGGTCGTACTGTCCCAACTGCCAGCACGCGCTGTGCTGGCGGGACTTGGTGCCAATCCTGAGCTTTGTGCTGCTCAAGGGGCGCTGCCGCTATTGTCATGCGCCGATCTCTCTGCGCTATCCAGTGGTAGAAGCTTTGGGCGGTGTGCTTTTCTTGGGCGCGTATCTGCGCTATGGGCTGAGCGTCAAAGCCATCGTCTTCTGCGTCATTTTTTCCCTCTTGATCGTGATCTCGGGCATCGATCTGGCGGTGCAGGAGATACCGGACGGGCTCAATCTGCTCTTGGCCGTCTGCGGTGTGGTACTGGTGGTGATCGACCCGAGTTATCCCTTCCTTCAGGCGCTTTTGGGCATGGTGATCGTCAGCCTGCCGCTAGAGGTGGTCGCGCTCTTCACCGGCGGCATCGGCGGCGGTGACGTCAAGCTGATGGCGGCCATGGGGCTGTGCCTGGGGCCGAAGCTCATCGTGCTGGCCTTCTTCATCGGCTGCGTCAGTGCGGCGGTCGTTTCATTGGCCCTAATGGCTGCCAAAAAGGTAGGCCGCCGCTCATTGATCCCGCTGGGGCCGTTTTTGGCGCTGGGATCGGCGGCGGCTGCTTTTTGGGGAGACGGGCTGATCAGCTGGTATCTCACGCTATTTTGAGGGCGCGGGCCCAGCGGCGTCAAAGGGCACGAAGCTCAGGCTTTGACCGCTTGAGCCGCGGGCTGCGTCCGTGCGGATGGTTTGGGCATCTTTTTGGGCATTGAGCGGCAGATTGCAAAGCTCGACGGCTGTGTACATTTGGTACACAGTCGTTTTTTCTTTGTCCACGTAGACGGTCACGCCCAGCAGGGTATCGCCCTCACGGGTGAATTCCAGGCGCAGATCCATATTTTTGTACAGACTGTCGTCAAAGACCGGCTGGCTGCCTTGATACAAGCGGCCGTCCTCAGTGTGGAAGTTGCTGTCTGCGCTGGGCCGGTCGTGGCTGACAATGGTGGCTGAGGCCGCGTAGCGCACGGTGTCAACGATGACAGCCTGGGCATTTTGCGCCAGCATCTTGCCGTAATTGTCTCGGGTGTTGTCGCGGTAGGTGCTGGAGGTCATATTGAGCATGGAAAGCACCGCTACGGAAAGCATGGTGAAAATGGCCATAGCCACGACCAATTCGACCATGGTGAAGCCGCCCTGCCGCTGGGAGCGGCTATTTGGCATCTGTTTCATCATCCATCCCCTCCTCACCTTCCTCTGGCGCGGGCGGATCAGGCACCCAGCGCTTGAGCTGGATCTTGCCCTGCGCGTCGTGGAAAGTCTCGTACTGACCGGTGACGCTGTCTTCGCCCCAGCTATCTAACTCAAGTACAGTAACTGCAATATGTCTCCCTATGGAGTCTTTGAAATCGAACTCTAATTTCTCTGCATCGCCTGGTTCCCTGACCACATCGCCAGGCACGCTGCTGCCCTCCATGAACGCGGTGATATTGCCCAGACGGCGGTCATAATCCGCGGTATCGGCCATGGTGGTACGCCCTTGCAGGATCAGGCTGGAAAAGGAGATCAAGAGTACGGTCATGATGGCCAAGGCCACAATGACCTCCACCAGCGTGAACCCCGCTTGGTCAGAGGCATAACGTTTGTCCTGCATCAAACCGCACCTCCTTGGTACCCTGTGACTGGCCATTCATAGCGCTCTACCACTTTGTCCGTGGTATCGTCAGGCTTGTCATCAGGCTTTATCGGATCATCCTTGCCGTCATCGTCACCATCATCTCCGCCGCCCGAACCACCGCTCCCATCATCGCCATCATCAGGCAGAGGAAAGATGTCGTCTGGATGCTTGCCTACGGGCTCTTGGTATATTATGGTTATTTTATCCGATATTCCTTTGCTGTTTACATTAAGCGTGCTGCCTGTCAGCGCACCGGTCACTGTGATATTTTTATTGATCACGATGTTCGCCTTTGGGGCATAAACATAACCATAAAAATCACCGCCACCCATGCTATGACCAATGGAAACCTCTTTGACACTATCATCGCACAAATAAAAAACCTGTGTGTTGCTCGCCCCTGTAATATTCTTCGGATCAATAGAGAGAGATGAACCCGTTACTTGGATATATACAGGATAATCGCCTTTGATCTGCAAATTACTGATCTCTGGGGAATCTGCTGTCAAATAGACTGGCCCTTTAGTAGCATCGATTGTTGTATCCAGCGAAGATGGCGTTGTCGGCGGCTTC
>CABVBB010000319.1 GCA_902496505.1 uncultured Peptococcaceae bacterium | reverse complement strand
GGAGCCGCAAACCACCTGCCGGAGGGACATGACCTGGTATGCGCTTCCGTGTCCATTCTGGGACAGACCGCGATGCAGATCGCGATAGACATGGAGAGCGAGAAGAAGGTGAGCATTGCGCAAATGACCTGCACCCCGGGCTTGATTGACCTGCGGATATTGCCGAAAAGCGCCCATGCAAAGGAGCTGCAAGACAAGATCGAGGCCATTAGAACAGGCTTTGAAATCTTGTCAAGCACTTTTTCTGACTATGTGAAAATGGGGTGGGGGCATCGGCAAATAAAATCTGGTATGGTATACCCAGATGGCAAATGCCTGGCTCTCGGGAAAGACCGTGAAATATGACTCTCGGGAAAGACCGTGAAAGGAGAACCAAAATGAGAAGAAAAATGTTACTTGTGAATCTGCGATTGTTTGATGGAGAAGGAGGCGCGGGAGCCACCGCAGCCGCCGCAGCACCGGCGGCAGAGGGAACCGATACAGGGAGCGAAGCGGCAGAGGGGCAGGAAGCGGCAGAGGAAGAACCTGCGCAGCCGACGCCGGAGGAACGTAAAGCGGCCTATGAGAAATTCAAGGCTGAGTACAAGGACCTGTACAGTGAGGAGGTACAGTCCGCAATCAACCGTCGGTATCGGGAAAACCAGCAGCTCCACCAGCAGCTTGATTCCTACGGGCAGTTGCTTGACCTGCTGGGAGCACGGTATCAGGTATCCGGTGGAAAGGTGGAGGACATTATCTCCGCCATTGAGAAGGACGACGCCATGTTTGAGGAGGCCGCAGCCAAGGAAGGGCTGACTGTGCAGCAGTACAAGGACATGCTGAATCTGCGCCGCCAGAACAATCAGCTCTTAAAGGCCCAGCAGCAGGCCGAACAGATTCGCCAGCGGGACCAGACCTGGGCCAGATGGAACCGGGAGGCAACGGAGTGCCAGCAGCAGTTCCCGGGATTCGACATGGATGCGGAATGCCAGAATCCCGAATTTGTCCGCCTCCTCGGCTCGGGAATCGATGTGACCACCGCCTATAAGGCGCTGCACTTTGACGAAATTAACCGCGGCCTGATCGCCACAGCAGAGAGCCAGACTAAAAAGAAGGTGGCAGACACAATCCGCTCCGGAGCGGCGCGGCCTTCTGAAAACGGAACAGGCAACGGAGCAGCCGCCAAACTCAAAGTGGATGTATGGAAGCTGAGCAAAGAGGAGTTCCGCAAATTACAGGATCGAGTAGACAACGATGAAAAGATTGTGCTTTGACGAAAGGAGAACAATGAACAGAACTATTAACAGAACCAGAGCCATTTTGAAGGTGAACCTGAGATTATTTGAGCTTAACACAACTGGCACTGATACGCTCAGCGCCGAGATGAAAACATTTTATGATCGGACCCTGATTGAAACGGCAGAGCCGAACCTGGTACATGATCAGGCGGCACAGACGAGAAATATTCCTAAGAACGGGGGCAAAAAGATTGAGTTTAGACGCTATAATCCGTTGGAGAAAGCCTTAACGCCGCTGACCGAGGGTGTAACACCTGAAGGACAGAAGATGAGCGTTACCACGCTGGAGGCAGAGGTTAAGCAGTACGGCGGATATATTTCCCTGTCTGACCTGCTGATCCTGACGGCAATCGACAAAAACATCCAGGAAGCCACCAAGATGATCGGCTCCCAGGCTGGACGGACTCTCGACACCATTTCGCGTGAGGTTATGAACACTGGAACCAATGTGATTTTTGGTGATGGTACAGTGACCGCTAGAAATCAGATTACCGCGAACATGAAACTGACCGTCGATATGGTCAAGCGTGCGGTCAGAGCATTAAAGGTGCAGCACGCGGAGAAGATCAACGGACATTATCTGGGCATCATCCACCAGGATTGCGCCTATGACCTGACCAGCGACAAGGAGCGTTTTATCGATGTGATCAAGTATAAGAACCCGGAACGTATCTATAATGGCGAGATCGGAACCCTTGAAGATGTCCGTTTCGTTGAAACTTCGGAAGCCAAGAAGTTCGTGAGCGCCGGAGCGGATGGGATTGATGTATATTCCACACTGATCATTGGCGAAAATGCTTACGCAACGACGAAAGTTGAGGGCGGAGGATTGGAGACAATCATTAAGCAGCTCGGAAGCGCTGGAACCGCCGATCCGCTCAACCAGCGTGCAACGGTGGGCTGGAAAGCGCTGAAAGTGACCGAAATTTTGACGGAGCAGTACATGATCCGACTTGAAACAGCATCCACATTCAACGACCATGCAGCGAACTAAGGAGGTAACAATGGCTAGAAGTAAAATTGAAGCAACCGCAGATACATTTACTGCTGAGGTAATGGAAGATGAGAAAACCGTAGAAAAAGAAACTGAGGTTGAGAATGCTATGGAAAAGAAGCCGCCCAAAAAGGAGCCGGAAAAGACGGTAAGATTCAAACTGTTTAAAGATGGTGGAAAGTACAAAGGGGATAAATTCGTGGGTGTCAATGGAAAGGGATATTTGGTGGAACGCGGTGTATGGGTTGATCTGCCGGAATCCGTCTACAACGTGCTGGCGCTGTCTGAGGAGCAGATTCAGGTAGCCGAGCGCGTGATGGAAGAAAGTCGGATGGTGGAATACAAATAATCTGGAGGTGGGATAGATGATAACAGTCAGAGGACGGCAACTGGTGATCCCGAGAGACGAGAACGTGATTGGGACAACCTATGACGATCATTCTGAGGTCAGGCACTTCCTGATTGACCGTGTAACCACCGGCGGAATTGATCTGTCTCACCTCCATTTTCGCCTGGACCTGGAGTATCAAGGCGAGAAAAAGGACACAAGCCTGCTGGACGTTGAGGTACGAGAGGATAGTATCCTTCTGACCTGGACAATACCGCGCAGCTGCTTGGCAACTGCCGGAACCGTATGGATCGCCATTCGCGGATACGACGATAACGGCACAGTCAAGTGGGCCACAAACAAAGGGGCGGTATATGTCGAGGACACAATCGATACCCCTGGAAGTAACCCTCCGGGCCTGACGGAGCTGGAGCAGTTGGAGCGCCGGATCGAGGAAAAAACCGAAACGCTGGACGCCAACGAAGGAGAGCGCCAGCAGAATGAGACGATCCGGCAGGAAAACGAGCAGAGACGCCAGAACAACGAGGCAGAGTGGCAGAAGCAGGCAGAGGCGGCAATCAGCCAGGCCAACACCACCTTGCAGGGAGCCAATGCCGCCATGGAGGCGGCGCAAGGATCGGAAACAAGTGCGGCTGAATCTGCTACAGCCGCAAACGCATCCAAGGAAGCCGCGGAAGGCAGCGCCAGCGCAGCAGAGGAGAGCGCGGCAGAAGCCCAGCGGATATCCCAGGGATTTGCGGGATTTGATGGCACAGCCCTGTCAGTCCCGGCGGTGGACGTGCAGGGGCTTGTAGGGCAGGCTGGAAGCACGAGCAACGTCCAAGCGCTGATGAACTATCTGGCCGTGAAAGTGGCGCAGGAACTGGTCAGCAACGAAGCACTGACCACAATGCTGCTGAACTATGTGACGAAATCATCCATTGTACAGACGGAGAGCACAGACCCCACCACGGTGCCCTCAAGCCCCTATTTCAAGCAAGTCGCTGATAAACTAACTAGTGATTTAACTGAGTCCAAAAATGGAGTATTACTCTATTCTGGGAAGATAAAATATAACG
>CABVBB010000318.1 GCA_902496505.1 uncultured Peptococcaceae bacterium | reverse complement strand
CTTGGCTTTTGACCACGCCCGCATCATCGAATACGGCGTGGAGATGCTCAGGCACAAGCTGAAATATACGGATATTTTGTTCAAGATGGTGCCGGAATATTTCACCTTGACTGAGCTGCAGAAGGTCTACGAGACCATCATGGGGCAGAGTATCCCCAGGGCCAGCTTCCGGCGCAATATAGCCGATCGGGTGCTGGAGACGGAGCAGATGGTGACCAAGGGCGGTCACCGGCCGGCGCGGCTGTATCGATTTGACCCGCGCTGGCTGGAACGGCCCTTGCAGGAAGGAGTGGTCGACTTATGGAGTTGAGGGAAAAAGAAGCGTTTTTGAGCCAGTCGCAGGACGCATTGTCTGCGATCTATGATCAGATCGCGAAAGCCCCAGTACTGGACTGGCAGGAGCTGGACGCTTCACGCACGGCGGTGCTGGTGCTGGATATGATCAATGGCTTTGCCAAGGAAGGGGCGCTCTCCAGCCCGCGGGTGGAGGCCATCCTGGGCGAAACGGCGCGCCTATGCAGCGAGGCCAAGGCGCTGGGCCTATCGATCGTGGCTTTTGCTGACGAGCACACGCAAGCTTCACCGGAATTTGCGAGTTTTCCGGTGCATTGCCTGAAAGATACCGCCGAAAGCGCCATCTGCCAAGAGTTGGAGGCGGTGGGCGGCTATGAGCGCATCGGCAAAAACTCCACCAATGGCTTTTTGGAACCAGCCTTTGCCCGCTGGCTCAGTGAGCATGAAGCCATCGATCGATTCGTGCTCATCGGGGATTGTACAGATATCTGCGTGCTGCAAATGGCGCAGACGCTCAAAGCCTGGTTCAACCGGGCCGATCGTCCCAGCCGCTTGATCGTGCCTGTATCGGCGGTGGAAACGTATACGCTGGGCGAGCATGACGGCGATCTGCTCAATGTTATGGGGCTTTATCTGATGACAGTGAGCGGCATAGAGATCGTGCAGACGATCAAGGCGCAGCGCGCATAAGGGGGAAATGACAATGAAACGCATCAATTTGACCATGTTGACCGATTTTTACCAATTGACCATGGCTAATGGCTATTTTGAGCATGGGATCGCGGACAAGATCGCTTATTACGATATGTTTTTCCGCAGGATACCGGATAATGGCGGTTTCGCTATCATGGCCGGTCTGGAACAGGTCATCGATTATCTCAAGGAACTGAAATTTACCGAGGAGGATATCGCTTTCCTGCGCAGCAAGCAGTGCTTCAGCGAAGGATTTTTGGACTATCTGGCCAATTTTGAATTTGCCTGCGATGTGTGGGCGATCCCAGAAGGCACGCCGGTATTCCATGGCGAGCCGCTGATCACCGTGCGCGGTCCTGCATTGCAAGCGCAGTTTGTGGAGACGATGATCCTTTTGAGCATCAATCACCAATCCCTGATCGCCACCAAGGCTAACCGCATCGTGCGGGCGGCTGAGGGACGCGCCATCATGGAATTCGGCTCCCGGCGGGCGCAGGGCGCAGACGGCGCTATCTACGGTGCGCGGGCGGCCTATATCGGCGGCTGTGCCGGTACGGCCTGCACGATGGTGGATCGGGATATCCAGATCCCGGCTTTGGGCACGATGGCGCACAGCTGGGTGCAGATGTTTGCCAATGAGGAAGAGGCCTTCCGCAAATATGCTGAGACCTATCCTGACAGCTGCACATTGCTGGTCGATACCTACAATGTCCTGGAATCAGGCGTGCCCAACGCCATCAAGGTCTTTAATGAGGTGGTCGTGCCCCGCGGCTTCCGGCCCAAAGGCATCCGCATCGACAGCGGCGATATCGCTTATCTGTCCAAGCGCGCCAGAAAAATGCTGGATGAAGCGGGCTTCCCAGACTGCGACATCGTCGCCTCCAATTCGTTGGATGAATACATCATCCGCGACATCCTGCTCCAAGGCGGCGAGGTGGATTCCTTCGGCGTAGGCGAGCGCTTGATCACCGCCAAGAGCGATCCGGTCTTCGGCGGTGTGTACAAATTGGCCGCAGTAGAAGAAAACGGCGAGATCATCCCCAAGATCAAAGTCAGTGAAAATGTGGAGAAGATCACCAATCCAGGATACAAAGCGCCCTGGCGTCTCTTTGAGCGCAAGACCGGCAAAGCTATTGCCGATGTCATCACTCTGGCAGATGAAGTGATCGACGATACCAAGCCTTACGAGATTTTCCACCCGGAATATACCTGGAAACGCAAGACAGTGACGGATTTTGTAGCCAAACGCTTGCAGGTGCCTATTTTCATCGGCGGCAAGTGCGTTTATGAATGTCCCTCCGTCCAGGAGATCCAGCGTTACTGCGAAGAGCAGATCGCGACGCTGTGGGATGAGATGCTGCGCTTTGAGCATCCCCATAAATATTATATTGACTTGTCACCTAAACTGTGGCAGATGAAGAGCGCGCTGTTGGAAAAATACAGCGGTAAATAACGCCCAAGCGGCGAAAAAGGATTGAAAGGTGCTGATGACCATGGAAACTCGATTGACTTTTCCTGCGATCTATAAAAGAGGAGCAGGCGTTTTGAACGAATTAGGCGATTTTTGCAAGACATACGGCCACAAGGCCATCATCACCGGTGGACATAAAGCCCTGGAAGCAGTGGGAGATGCAGCTAAAGCCAGCTTGGAAGCGGCGGGTATGGAGGTCGTGGAGATCTATTGGTACGGCGGCGAATGCACTTGGGACAATGTAGACAAAATGGCCGCAGAGATCACCCGCCTGGGTGCGGAATGCATCGTGGCCGCAGGCGGCGGCCGTTCGCTGGATACAGCCAAAGCGGCAGCTTATCGGCTGGATCTGCCTATCATCACCATTCCCACCATTGGCGCGACCTGTGCAGCTATGACGCCATTATCCATCATCAATGATGAACATGGCGGCTATATCGAAAATTCACCGAAGTCCAAAGGGCCTGTCGGCGTCTTTGTGGATACCGAGGTCATCGCCAAAGCGCCGGCCAGATGGCTGTACGGCGGCATGGGCGATACTTTGGCCAAGATGTACGAATACCGCGCTACAGCCAGCAAGGCTGAACCGACCAGCTGGGTCCTCGGCGCGATCAATAATGGCATCACCTGCTATGATATCATCAAAAAATACGGCAAAGGCGCCAAAGAAGCGGTCATGGCGCAAGTACCCAACGACGCGCTGGGCTATGCGCTGGACGCTATCATTTACTATGCGGGCATCTGCTCCATCATCGGCGGCGAAAGCCTGCGCGGTGCGGCAGCGCACTGTGTCTACTTTGGCTTCAGTTATATTCCCGAAGCGCACGAGTGGGGGCACGGTCTCTTGGTCGGCTTTGGCAATCTCTGTCTGCTGGCGATGGAAGGCTACAGCGACGACGAGATCAAAGAAGAGATTCGTCTGGCCATCGACTGCGGCGTGCCAGTGACTCTGGCGCAGATCGCCAAAGTAGACGACAAGGATCTGCAGCTGGTAGCGGAAGTGGCCGTCCGCTCGCCGGATATGCGCAATATGCCCTTTGAGGTCACCGAAGAGATGGTCATCAAGGCCATCAAACATGTGGATGAATTGGGCCGCGAGGTCACTGCTTCCTGACATCAAGCAGAACAAAACTAAGGTCAAGCGCCGGAAGGACGCAGAAGGAGACAATAAGGGTCTCAGGCTGCGTCCTTCCGGCGCTTTTTCGTCTATAGACAAAGCA
>CABVBB010000317.1 GCA_902496505.1 uncultured Peptococcaceae bacterium | reverse complement strand
ATATGCTATCCGCCGCAAGGCCAGAGGAAGGGCTGCGGCTTTTGGCACAGCTGGATAGCTGTGATGTATTAGTCGTCTGCCAAAAGCCGCTGGTAGAGCCAGCTCAAGAGCGTTTTGGTCTGCAGACAGCATTGGAATGCTACCAGGCAGCTTATCTTAGGCCGGAAGCTGTACCAGTAAGTGGTGCGGTGACGCTGGCTCAGCCTACGGCTGCGGAATACGAGCGCATCAAGGCCAATTATCAGCTGCTGCCAGAGGAAGAGCTGGATAAGATCTACCGTCAGGGCGATCTTTTTGGCGGTTATGCAGGCGGCGAATTGATCGGCTATGTGGGACAGCATTTAGAGGGCAGCATGGGACTGTTGGAAATTTTTCCTGAGTATCGCCGCCTGGGCTATGGCTCACAGTTGGAATGTCTGATGATCGATCATCTGCTTGCTAAAGGCCGGATACCCTTCTGTCAGGTGGCCAAAGGCAATGAGTCCTCGCTGCGTTTGCAGCAGAAGCTGGGCATGGCGGTTTCGGACAGCTGTTTGTACTGGCTGTCCTAAGGGTGAGGCGGACTGGCAATGTGCTCTATGCTGTCAATGAATGGTAAAGGAACGGCGATGCGATGAACGAATTTGAACAGATCCGTGCCTATCGGCTGCGGGCGCATCATTTGGATCAGCCGCTGCCGCCGGAGGGGCTGGAGATAGCAGCGGGTGCCTGCGGGCTGCAGAATTCTCCGCCTGGCGCATGGGAAACGGCGGCTTTCAACCGTCTGACTGACTGCACGCTAAAAGGGCTGCAAACAGCTCTATATGAAGAGAAAAGTGTGCTCCAGGCATGGAGCTACCGCGGAGCGCCAGTGGTTTTTCCCACTGATCAAAGTGCGGTCTTTTTAGCAGCCTTGACTGCCCGGATAGGAGAAGAGTCTTGGATCTATACCCGAGGGATCACGTTGGCTTTAGACCATTTGCAGATGAGTTTTGACGAACTGCTGCCCTTGGTGAAGGAGGCAGCGCGTTATTTAGAACACCATACGGTGAAAAGCAAAGAAGCCTTGGATCGGACGCTGGCGGAGATCGTCGAGGCAGCCTTGCCAGCGTCAAAGGCGGCTCTCTGGCGAGAGCCATCCATGTATGGTGCACCGGATAAGCAGACTGTAGGCGGTGCAGTGGTTTCGTTTCTGCTGCGGCCCTGTGCCTTTGAGGCGTTGGTGGTCTTCGGCCAGCGGGAAGGCATCAGTCCAACGTTCACCTCCTTCAGCAACTGGATAGGGCATGCACCCATCCCCATGCCAGCGGCTGAAAAGGAACTGGTGCGCAAATTCCTGCGCTGCTATGGGCCGACGACAGTCCAGCATTTTACTGATTGGCTGGGCGCATCGCCTCGACAGGCCAAACGGCTGTGGCAGAATGTTTCAGAGGAGCTGGTGCCTGTTCAGGTGCAGGATAAGACCTGCTATCTCTTAGCCTCAGAACTGGCCAACTGGCAGCAGGCGGAAAGCCCAGCAAAGCGGCTCCTGCTATTGGGCGCTCATGATCCCTATTTGGATATGCGGGACCGTGCGGTGCTCTTAGGTGACAAAGCGTTGCACAGACAGGTCTGGCAGACCGTTGCTAATCCGGGCGTCATCTTAAAAAATGGCCGTATTGCGGGCATTTGGCGAACCAAGACACAGAAGGATAAACTCAATATAAGCCTTACCGCATATGAAAAACTTACAGCTCCGGAACAAAAGCAGCTGGCTGATCTGGCAGAGGCTTATGCCGTTTTTCGTCAGCAGACCATCAAAAGCTTGACCATCGAAGAGTCTATGAGCCTGGCTTGAAAAAAAGGAGCTGTAGCAATTTGAAAAAACGTGGACAAACAAATGATCCGCTGGGATGGTACCTGGCCTGCCTTTCGGCAGGCGGTATCCTCGGGATCGTGACATGGCATATCCTCGGCTGAAAAATGGCTGTAGAAGACAAAAAAGGCGCTGCCTTTGCTGGAATGGACCAGCAGAGGCAGCGCCTTTTTGGTTAGAAATGTTTAATTTTGGCGAAGCATTGTGTCCACAGCCTCATCAAGCTCTCTGGCGGCAGCTGTGATGTCAGGAGCGGCAAAGATGCCGCTGACCACAGCGATACCGACGATGCCGCTTTCTTGCAGGGCTTGGACATTGCTGGCTTTGATGCCGCCGATAGCGATGACTGGGATCGAGACCGCCTGGCAAATGGCACGCAGCGTGTCGTAGGGCACCTCTACAGCGTCAGCTTTGGTCGAGGTGGAAAAGACAGCACCCACGCCTAAATAATCAGCGCCATTAGCTTCGGCCAAAAGGGCCTGTTCTACAGTCTGCGCAGAAACGCCCAAGATCTTGTCTGGCCCGATCAAGCAGCGGACGTCAGCAGCCTGCATATCCTCCTGACCGACATGGACGCCGTCTGCACCGCAGGCAAGAGCCGCCTGGACATCGTCATTGACGACAAAGGGGATATGGTAACGATCGGTGACAGATTTGACCTGCTGAGCCAGAGCGATACGGCTGGGCGTGTCTAAATTTTTTTCCCGCAGCTGGATAAAGGTCGCTCCGCCCAGGATGGCTTCTTCTACTGCTTGAGGTAAGGTGCGGCTGCCCAGCCACTGGCTGTCCGTAACAGCATAGAGCCGCAGCGATTCCTTAGAGACGTTCAACCTGAGCACCTCCTATAAGCTGCTCAGGTGTGAGCAAACTCATCGCATCGATGAGTGCTGTGCGGAAGCTTGCAGTGCCGATCGCTTCATGATAAGCCAATTCGCCGCAGAGTCCCATAGCACACACGGCTGCTGAAGCGGCAGTCAAGGGATCGGCATTCGCTCCCAGATAACAGCCGATGACGCAGGTGAGCATACAGCCGCTGCCAGTGATCTTAGACATCATAGGATGGCCGTTGCGGATCAAATAGCAATCGGTGCCGTTGGTGATCAGATCTTCCTTACCTGTGATAGCGATGACTGCGCCAGTGTCCAGGCTGAGTTTTTTGGCGAAGGCAATAACGTCCGCTTGATTGCTTTCATTCAGCTGATCGGCAGCGTCAGCATCGACGCCCTTGGTGGTGCCGCTGCCTAAAGCGACAGCTTTGATCTCAGAGATATTGCCGCGGATCACGGCGAACTGCACTTTTGCCAACAGCTCAGCCACAGTTTGGTCACGCAGCTTGGACGCACCGGCGCCTACTGGATCTAAGATGACCGGGATCTGCAAAGCATTGGCCTTTTGGCCGGCAGCGATCATTGATTGGATCGTACGGGCGTTCAAGGTGCCGATATTGATGACCAGGGCGCTGCTGATGGAGGTGATATCCTCTACTTCAGCCAGATCATCGGCCATGATGGGGGAGCCCCCGGCAGCCAAAACGATATTGGCGCAGTCATTGACCGTGACATAATTGGTGATGCAATGGACGATCGGGGTTTTGGTGCGGACATTAGCCAGCAATTCTTCAAACATAGATTTCGACCTCGCTTTAAAATCAGATTTTGTACAACAAAAAAGCATACCCTGCATGATCTGGGTATGCCAACGCTGCGCAAACAAAGCGTCCTTTGCATCAAAGGCGCGTGCTGCTTCCTACGTCGGCATTATCCGAATCAGGTCTACGGGTCGAGACAACCTTTAGTCTCCTCTCAGCCTGATGACGCTCAAGCTCCCCGGGTTATGAATCTATTAAAAGT
>CABVBB010000316.1 GCA_902496505.1 uncultured Peptococcaceae bacterium | reverse complement strand
GCTATTGCCGATACAGAACTGACGCTGGAACGTACGCAGCGGATCGATCTGGCTATTGCCCTGTGCGCGATCTTTTTGGCGGTCTTCATGACCATCAGCGTGCTTTATGTGGGCATCGTGCGGCCGTTCAAACGCTACAGGACAGCGCTGGAAAATATGGAGCAGGAGAGTTTCAATGGCTTGCCCTTAGACGGCGCACGGGATGTGCAGATGTTTGCACAGGCCTTCAATGAAGTGTATGCTCAGTGGCGGCAGCAGAAGGAGAAGCTGGAGCAGGAGCAGTTCCGTTTTCGGATGGCTCTGCAAAATTCACCGGTGATGATCTTTGAATATGACTGCCGGACGGATATGTTCACTTCGTTTGGCTCGTTGGACAAGGAGGGCGGGCAGGATGCTCAGCCGGCGGTTGAGCAGGTGTATCTGCATTTTTTGGCGGAGGCGGTCTTGAATTGGGTAGCTGAAGCGGATAAGGAGACGGTCACGAGGCTGCTGCATTCGCCTCAGCCTGAAAGTGCGGAGCTGCAGCTTAAGGATGTGGTGGCTGATGGTCAGCTGGCCTGGTGCCAGATCACCACGACGCCGATCCTCAGTGAGATGGGTGAGATCGTGCGCATCATCGGCAAGATCAACAATATCGATACGGAGAAGGCCAGGGCGCAGGAGTTGGAGGATATCAAATCCCGTGACGGTCTGACCACGTTGTACAATAGGGAAGCAGGCATCCGCAGGGTACAGGCTTATCTGGAACAAAAGCCGCCGGAGGAGAAGTGCTCTATGCTGCTTTTGGATATGGATGACTTTGAAACGCTCAATAAGGCGGAGGGTGTAGTTTTTGCTGATGCGATCCTGCGGGAAGTGGCAGATATCCTGCGGATCATGAGCGAGCCGGAGGATATCAAGGTGCGTCTGGGCGGCGATGAATTTTTGCTTTTTGTCAAGCATTGCAGCAAGGCGCAGGCTATCGAATTGGGCAAGCAGCTCGTCAAAGCTATCGAGGGGCTGTCGTTTCGCGGCAGTGAGCAGCGGATCTCGGCCAGCATCGGCATGTGTACCACAGAGGTGACCAATGATTACAACGCGCTCTATCGCTGCGCAGAGAGCACGCTCAAGTATGTCAAGACTAAGCAGCCTGGCCGATCGGCCTGCTATCTGGATTCGTCCAACGAGGTGGGCACGATGCTGACCAAGGTCTATCCCGATGAGCATCCGCTGACTGATATCGATGCTGTGGTGGAATTGGAGCAGGAGAATCTGGTGACCTTTGCGCTGGAATTATTGGGGCAGACGAAAAATCTGAGTGATTCGCTGTATCTGCTGCTGGGTCGATTGGGCAGGAGCTATCATGCGGACCGCATCTCGATCTTTGAATTGGATCGGGAGTATCTGGCGCTCAAGGCGACGTGTCAGTGGGCGCGCATCGAGGAGGATCAGTTCAAGGGCAAGCAGCGCTATTTGAACCCTCTGGAAATGGCGGAGCTCAATAGCTGCTATGATGAGGAAGGTCTTTGCCGCTGCTATGTCTTGGGGCAGGCGAAAAAAGGGGCCAAGGTGCTGCATGCAGCGCTCTATGACCGCGGTACGGTCGCGGGCCTTTTGATGGTGGAAGCGTGGACTGAGGCTGCGGGCTGGACGGATGATCAGGAAAAAGTGCTGGTCGAATTATCCAAAGTCATTGCCTCATTCCTGCTCAAGGAGCGGGCTGATGCGGTCAGCGCGGCTAAGAGCGAATTTTTGTCGCTGATGAGCCATGAGATCCGCACCCCGATGAATGCCATCAACGGCATGACAGCCATTGCCAAAACGACGCTGGAGGATAAGGAAAAGACGCTGGAATGTCTGAATAAGATCGAGTCAGCCAACGGCTATCTTCTGGGGTTGATCAATGATATTTTGGATATGTCCAAGATCGACAGCGGCAAGATCGAGCTCAATGAGGAGAGCATCGATCTGGCAGCGTTCGTCCAGGATCTGACGGTGATGATGCAGCCGCGGGCCGATGAAAAGCATTTGCAGCTCATCATCAATAACGCTTACGATAATGCGCACCAGCTGTGGGGCGATACTTTGCGGCTCAAGCAGGTGCTGATCAATATCATCGGCAATGCGACCAAATTCACCCCTCCCGGCGGCAGCATCACGGTGACCATCGAACCGCAGCGGATCGAAGCCGATCGCGTCTATCTCTATTTTGCAGTGGCGGATACTGGCATCGGCATCGCTGAGGAGGCCATGGAGCGCATCTTCAATGCCTTTGAGCAGGCGGAGAAAAATACGTCGTCTACTTTTGGCGGCACAGGCTTAGGCTTGGCCATCTCCAGCCGCTTGGTGCAGCTGATGGGCGGCAAGCTGGAGGTGACCAGTCAAGTGGGCGCTGGCAGCACCTTTTACTTCACATTGCCTTTGGCGTACAGCCATGAAACACCGCCGGCAGCTGCTCTGGAGGGGGAAGAGGCGGATTACGAGCTGACGGGCAAGCGCATCCTGCTGGTGGAGGACAATGCGCTCAACTGTGAGATCGCTCAGACTTTGCTCGAAATGGAGGGACTGGTGGTCGAGACAGCGGCTGACGGCCAGAAGGCAGTGGACGCTTTCAGCAGCCATCAAGAGGACTATTATGACGCGATCCTTATGGATATCCGCATGCCGGTCATGGATGGACTGGAGGCCACGCGGCGCATCCGCACGATGGGCAGGGCTGATTCGCAGCTCATCCCCATTTTGGCCATGACCGCCAATGCCTTTGACGAGGACAGCAAGAAGTCGCTGAGCGTGGGGATGAATGGGCATTTGTCCAAGCCTATCGAAATGGACAAGGTGCTGGCGATGCTCAAACGGACTATGGAAAAACGTGCCAGCCAAAGCTCGCAGTTTTGGAATGCCAACGGCGAGGTATAAATAAAGGGCAGCCGCTATAATAAGATCAAGGAGCTGAAACAAATGGAATGGATAGAACGATTGAATCAGGCGCTTAAGTATATTGAAGAGCATTTGGCAGAGGATGTGGATTATGAGCAGGCAGCACACGTGGCTTGCTGTTCCGTCTATCATTTTCAGCGGATGTTTTCCTATCTGGCTGGGGTGCCGCTGTCTGAATATATTCGCCGCCGCCGGATGAGCCTGGCCGCAGTGGACTTGCAGGCTGAGGGAGCCAAGGTCATGGACATTGCGCTCAAGTATGGCTATGATTCGCCCACCGCTTTCAACCGGGCTTTTCAAAGCGTCCATGGCGTAGCGCCCTCACAGGCCAAGCATGCCGGTGCGGCGCTGAAAGCTTATCCGCCGATCAGCTTCCAAATCACTGTTAAAGGGGTTGCTGAAATGGAATACCGTATTGAAAAGAAGGAAAGCTTTCAGATCGTGGGCTTGTCCGCACCGATGGAAAAAGAGATCGAGAAAAACTTTGCCGTAGTGCCGCAGATGTGGGGCAAGGCAGCGTCCACCGGCGCGCTGGAAAAATTGATCCCGCTGATGGAGGAGCCCAAGGGCGTATTGGGCGTCTCTGCCTGCAGCGAAAACGAGGATTGGCAGTATTTCATCGCGGTAGCCTCCTCGCAGCCGGCAGCAGAGGAGTGGGACACTTATACCGTCTCGGCACAGACCTGGGCCATCTTCCCCGGTCAAGGCCCCATGCCGACCGCTATCCAAGAGTTGGAGCAGCGTATCGTCACCGAATGGCTGCCGACCTCTGGCTA
>CABVBB010000315.1 GCA_902496505.1 uncultured Peptococcaceae bacterium | reverse complement strand
GGGCATATTTACGTCGCCGCATCTGCATTCTTATACAGAACGTATCCGCATCAATAAGGAACTGATCACGGAGGAACGCTTCATGGCGCTGAGACATATGGTGCTGGATAGGACGGTGCCTGTGCTTAGGGAGCGGGGCATGAGCGGGCCGAAAGAATTTGAGCTGCTGACGATGATGGCGCTGGAATATTTCGCAGAAGAAAAAGTCGATATCGTGGTTCTGGAGGTCGGCTTGGGTGGTCGCTTGGATTCTACCAATATCGTCAACAGTCAGCTGTCCGTGATCATGTCCATCGGCTTAGATCACTGCGCGATATTAGGCAGCACAGTGGAAGCCATTGCCGGAGAAAAGGCGGGCATCATCAAGCCGCAGGTACCTGTGGTAACAGCGATCCAGCATGAACCGGGCGTGATGGCGGTTTTGGAAGCGGCGGCTGCGGAAAAAGACAGTCCCTTGATCCGTGCAGATCAGGTACATTATCAGCTGCTCGAGCATCAGCAAGACGGCCAGACGTTTGACTTGATCACACCAGACGGACGATATGAGGCGCTGCACATCAAGCTGATCGGTCAGCATCAGGTGGAAAATGCCGCCGCTGTCGTCTTGGCTGCGGAAACCCTGCAAAAGATGGGCTGGAGAGTGACTGCTGAGGCGATCCGTCAGGGATTGGCGAGGACGACTTGGCCGGGCAGGATGGAGTATTGGCCGCTGCAAGATAAAAATCAGGGCATCCTGATGGACGGCGCGCATAATTTAGCAGGCGTGCAGGTGCTGACGAAGGGGCTGGAAAGCTATTTTGCCGGACGGCCGCTGATCTTGCTGTTAGGGATATTAGACGATAAGGATCAGCGGGATATGCTTAAAGTATTGCTGCCCTATGGCGAGCAGGTCATCATTACCCGTCCAGCAGAAAGCCGGGCGGAGCATTGGCGGGAATTGAAGGAAATGGTGCAGGAGATCGCGCCGGAACTCCCCATCTTAGTGGTCGATGAGGTAACAGCGGCAGTGGAAAAAGGGCTGGAGCTGCTGCCAGAAAACGGCGTGCTCTGCATCACGGGTTCTCTCTATCTGCTGGGCGCCTGTCGAAGCTACCTGAAGGAACGAAGCTGAATTTGACAGAAAGGAAGCGAATGACGATGACAAAATTTGTAGGGGAAGAGATTTTAAAGCAGCATTTGCAGGAAGGCGGCCAGCACGGCATCCAAAAAATTTCGGAGCGGGTGTATTTCATCACAGGCTATGGTGTCAGCAACGCCACTTTGGTCATTGGTGAACAGAGCTGCCTTTTGATCGATGCCTTGAACGATACCCTCATGGCCGAAAAGGCGCTGGCTGATATCGCTGAGATCACCAATAAGCCTATTGACTGCCTGATCTATACACATATCAGCCATCCTGATCATACAGGAGGCGCGGCAGTGCTGGCTAAAGGTGTGACCAACGTGCTGGCCAGACGGTCATCGGGCGTTGTCTATGGCCATAGTCATTTGATCAGCGGCATCGGACAGAAGCGGGGCAGCAAGCAGTTCGGCTTCCAGCTGAGTGATGAAGAAGCGTTGTCCATGGGCATGGGGCCAGTGGGTGAAAAAGGCGGTAGATGTCTGCCGCTGCCGCCGACGCATTTCATCGAAGCAGAAAAGACCCATTTCGATGTGGACGGCATCGAGGTGGTGCTTTTGGCAGCGCCCGGCGAGACGGATGACATGACCTATGTCTGGCTGCCGGAGGACAAAGTGGTCTGCTGCGGCGATAATTACTATCGCTCCTGGCCTAATCTCTCCGCGATCCGGGGCGGTCAGTACCGCGACGCTGCAATGTGGATCGAATCCTTAAATAGGCTCCTGCAGCTGGATGTGCAGTGTGTCCTGCCGGGCCATACGGCAGCGCTTAAAGGCAGAGAGCAGATCCAAACGGAGATCGGCGCCTACCGAGAAGGCTTGGAATATGTGCTCTTAGAAACGCTCAAAGGCATCGAGCAGGGGCTGACACCAGAGGAATTGGTCCAGCGTATCAAGCTGCCCGATGACTTGCGGCAGCTGCCCCAGCTTGCTGAGCTTTACGGCACAGTAGAGTGGAGCGTGCGGGGGATCTACAGCGGTTATGTCGGCTGGTTCGACGGCAACCCTACGCACTTGGGCACCATGCCAGGCGCAGAGCGGGCAGAAAAAATGCTGGCGATGATGGGCGGCCAAGATGCGGTGCTGGCCGAGATCAAGCGTGCTTTAGCGCAGGAGGAGATGCAGTGGGCTGTAGAGCTTTGCGATCTATTGCTGACGGCGGGACGCTTGACAGAGGAAGCCAAGCAGCTGAAAGCCGAAGGCCTGATCTATCTGGGCCGGATGTCTACCAGCGCCAATGGGCGCCATTATTATCTGACCTGTGCTAAGGAATTAAAAGGTGAATTATAAAAAAAATACGGCAAGCTGTTGGGACGATGTGCCCAGCAGCTTTTTTTGTTTGTCCAAAAAGGCGTCTATTCGTCCCGCTCTATGCATATGATGGAGAAGGAAACAAGCTGTGGAGAAAGGCGGGAGCGAGATGAAACGACTGGCAGGAATAAGGGTGATCGGAATGCTGGCAGCTTTAGCGGCAGTACTGGCGCTCATCCAAGGACTGGGCGGGTATTTGGTGAGCGAGCTTACTCAGTTTGAAACGACAGCGCCGGAAGTTGGTTCACCAGCAGAAACGCAGACACCGGCTGTGATCCACCGGCAGACTCTGCGTTTGGAGACGATGGCCTACAACACGCTGCAGATCGGCACCTTCACAGATCTGGCCAAAGGTCAGCATATCATTGACGAATTAGCGGAGGAGGGCTATCGCGTCTTTGTCACGCCCAGCGAACCGTATCATTTGTGGGTAGGCTGTTTCGCTGTACCAGAAGGAATGCAAAATATTCCTGAGGTGATCCAAGCCAAAGGGGAAGATATTTATGTCACAAAAGCACTTTTGAATGAAACAGTGCTGTCCTTTGACGAGGATCAGCTGTTTTTTAAGGAGCATCTGGTGCCATTATTGGAAAAAAGCGACATTGTCCTCAAACACTCGCTGAAAATGTTTCAGACAGCGGATTACCAAGCTTATGATGACGCGCTGTGGCAGCAGCAGATCCAGCGTTTGCAGGAGGAGATCGAGCATGTGCATAGTTTCACAGAAGAAGTGCTCTTAGAAGCCGATGCTCAGCCTTTAGCCAAACCGCTGGCCGATTTTCAAGTGCTTTTGGAGGAGTATAGTCAGAGTTTGACAATAATTACAGAGAAAAAGAACGATCAGGCTGTCCTATTGGCACAAAGCTATCTATTAGAACTAATCAGTCAATATCACCAATTGATCGAGGACGCCAATAGCTGCAGTTCAGGATTGTGAAATCAGGTGCAAGTATAAAAAATAATGATTGTCATTCGAGTAAAATTTGGCATATAATATTTTTTAGCCAGTGAAGTGGAGAAGGAGTGTTGCTAGGTGAAAAATTTAAAAATACCAGAAGCTACTGTCAGCAGATTGTCCGTTTACTCAAGATTTCTGGAAGAAGTTGAAAAACGCGGGATCACAAGCATCTCTTCCGGAGAAATCGCTGAGGGCATTGGCGGGACGCCTGCCCAGGTACGTAAAGATTTGGCTTATTTCGGTGAGTTCGGCACACGCGGCGTAGGCTATAATGTACATAGCCTCAATGAACAAATGGTGAAGATATTAGGTCT
>CABVBB010000314.1 GCA_902496505.1 uncultured Peptococcaceae bacterium | reverse complement strand
CCAGAGGCTGACCAGTTGCAGTGTTATACGGTCTGGGGTTAGAGTAGGTGATGATGTTGACTTTGGTCACACCAGCAGCAGCCAAAGTTTCTTTAGCAGCCTCTGGATCGTAAGCGATCTGAGTCACTTTGTCGCTGTAGCCAGGCATAAAGGACGGCAGAATGGTGGTAGCCAGGCTGGCATAACCATGATACAGACCATCTACCATCTCAGGAACATTGATCGCCTGAGATACGGCTTTACGAATAGCAGGATCATTGAACGGTGCTCTCTCAACATTGTAAGCCATGTAGCTGATGTTCATGCCTTCTTCATCCAGCACTTCCATACCGCCATTTTTCAGCTCATCGATAACGTTGGTGTCGATACCATCGATCATGTCAGCTTCACCATTGGTCAGCGCAACAACGCGGCTGGCGTTCTCTTTGATGAATTTGAACAGGATCGTGTCAGTCTTAGCTGGGGTACCCCAGTAATCAGCGTTTTTCTCCAGGATGATATCCTGATCAGGATTCCAGGATTTGAACACATACGGGCCGGTACCTACAGGTGCTTTGTTGACATTGTTGTCATTATCCTGTAAAGCTTTCGGGCTGACCATCGGTGCGCCCAAGCTCATAGCCAGGTTGTTCAAGAAAGGTGTGGACGGTTCTTTCAGCGTGATCACAACAGTGTAATCATCCTGAGCCTCTACAGAAGCGACATCGCCCCAAACGAAATCAGCATAACCCATATCCTCGGTCTTGTTGATGGTCTGACGTTCGATGTTGAATTTAACAGCTTCAGCGTTGAAGTCCGTGCCGTCATGGAATTTGACGCCTTCCTGCAAATAGAAGGTATAGGTCAGGCCGTCATCGCTGATCTTCCAATCCTTAGCCAGGCAAGGTGCAACTTTTGTGGAACCTTCCTCAAATTTCAGCAGACCTTCATAGATATTGACGATGACCTTAGAAGATTCACCATCATCGACCAATGCTGGGTCCAAACCACGAGGTTCAGCGCCCTGTGCAAAGATCAAAGTGTCAGCAACAGCAGCTGCATCCTTGTTGTCGCCTCCAGCAGCGGGCGTTTGCTGCTGGTCCTGCTTGTTGCCGCAGGCGGTCATGGCCATGCAGGCAAAAGCCAGCATCAAGATCAGTGAAACCAGTTTGATACTTTTTTTACGCATTTCTTTTTCCTCCCCAAATTTTTTCTACAACCGTCGCATAACACTGCGATTGTGAATATACTTATTATAGTACAAATACGCCCCTTTAGCAAGGACAGGTGTCATGTATACACGGTCAAATGACTGCCCTCATAGATAAGTTTGCCTTATTCGTCGCCGCTTTCTGGCATTATGCCCAGTTTTCCCCTCTTTTGCACGCCTCCTTACGCTAAATTGTGCAGAAAAAATGAGCCGTACAGAGACGGCTCATTTTGAGCGAAAAATGAAGAAAGAACGAAATAATATGTGGATCGTGGTCAAGCTTTGAGAAATATCTAAGTTTGTCCCCTTCTTACACCTTACCGATACATCCCCCTGAGCAGATCGTGGCGGGAGATGATGCCCACGACGCGGCCGTTTTCATCCACGATGGGCACGCGGTTGATATCGTGGGCTGTGACCAGAGCGGCCACGTCTTCGATGGGTGTATCCGGCCGGGCAGAATAGACGGGAGCGGTCATCCGCTGACGGACGGTGCCTTGGGCAGCCTCGGCCAATTGGGCGGTGAGCGCGTCGTGGGCGGAGCGCAGCTCCACTTCATCGTGGGTGAGCAGCTTGACTAAGGTGTTGAGGAGCTTATGGGCGGCTTTGGTCTCGCCTTCGCCCAGGATCAAATCGCTCTCGCTGAGCACGCCGCACAAGCGTCCCTGCTCATCGACCACAGGCAGGCCGCTGATGCGGTGGTCAAGCATCGCTCGGATGGCCTCGCTGACAGCAGCGTCGGCCGGGATCGTGATGACCTCTTCGGTCATGATCTCATGTGCTAACACATTAGCGCCTCCTTTTTAAAAAATCAGGGCATACACATACGATATGGGAAAAACGATGATCAGCGCCGGCAGCAGATTGGCCGCCTGCATAGGCTTGATCTTGGCAATGGACAGCCCCAGGATGAAGGTCATCAGTCCCCCTACGGCCACAAAATCCGCCAGCATTTCCGGCGTGATCAAGGGCATCACCACCCGAGCCAGATAAAAGCAAAACGACAAAAATACGCACTGCGGCAGCACGATGAGATTCATCGCATAGCCCAGCGTGGTGGCAAAGATAGCGGACGCAAAAATATCCATGGCCGCTTTAGAGAGCAATATGCTCATATCACCGGTCATCCCTTCATTCATCGCGCCAAAAATATTGGTGCCGCTGGCGCAGAAGGTCACCGCGACGATCAGATAAAAATTCATGTAGGCCTTTTCATCGCCCTCGATGCGGAAATGCAGCCGTTTGAGGACTTTGCTGAACAACCCTTTGATCTTTTCTTCCAGATTCAGCGCTTCCCCAATGACCGCCCCCATGACCAAGGCCAAGATCACTGCCGGCAGACCGTTCAGCCGGATAAAGGATGCTATGCCGATCGCCATGGCACAGATGCCAAAGACCACCGTCAGCGGCTCTTGGAACCGTTCTGGGATCCGCGTCCGATATTTAGCCCCCAGCGTTCCGCCGATCAAGACACATAAACAATCGATCAATACCCCCATGGGCATTTTTATCACCTCTTTACACTATCCCTTCGCGAAGGATAACGCATGTTAACATAAACCCCGCTCACCGTCAACCCCTTTTTATCCAACAGCAAAAACAGCGCCTGGCGATGACCCAGGCGCTGCTTGTTTATCTTACTGATACATCCCTTTCAGGAGATCATGGCGGGAAATGATGCCGACCACCTGCTCCCGTTCATCCACTACCGGCACGCGGTTGATATCGTGCGCTGTGATCAGCTCCGCTGCTTCCTCCATAGGCGCGTCTGCCATGATGGCATAGACCGGCGCTGTCATGTATTCTGCCACCGGCGCCTGTCCGATCTGCGCCATGCGGGCCGCCAGATCGCCTGCCGCTGACGCGCGGGCATCGCTTTCTCCCATGAGCAGCCTGACGATAGCATCTAAAAGCTTATGCGGCACCTGCGGCGTACCTTCCCCTAGGATCAGATCGCTTTCACTGAGCATGCCGCTCAAGCGGCCTCTGCTGTCCACCACCGGCACCCCGCTGATGCCATGCGCCAGCATCAATTCTACTGCTTTACTGATCGGGCTGTCCTCCTCGACCACGATGACATCTTTGGTCATGATCTCCTTAGCCAGCATTCTGTTCCCCTCTTTCCCTATACTGATATCAATTTTGATTTTTTTAAAACTACTAATATATTACTTATTATTCTTTTGCCGGTCAAAATCCTGCTTACTCCAGCAAAATATGCGCAGGCGCCCCTCTCGACAGGTTTTAGCCAAAGTCAGATTTTCCTGCTGCCCATCCACCGGAATAACCTGTACAACGACTGGTAGCACAGGAAACCCCGCCTTGTTTGCCGCATCTTTGACCAGTATGATTAAGGCAGATAGTATTGATCCAATCCATTTATTAAAGGAGGAATTTTGATGTCCACTACCACCGCTTGTCAAAAAATCTTAGTTTTAGGGGTTGACGGCATGGACCCCAGTCTGACCCGCAAATTTGTCGAGGCCGGGATCATGCCCAACACAGCGGAATACATCCGCCGAGGGGCTCAGCGTCAAGACCTCGCTTTATTA
>CABVBB010000313.1 GCA_902496505.1 uncultured Peptococcaceae bacterium | reverse complement strand
GAATAAATTGTCAAATGGGCGGTGAGTGGATGATCGAGAAAAATCTCTGGCGGGAAGCCAGGCGGTATAAAGGCCTTTTGGCCGCGACAGTGGCTTTGGGCGTTGGCTGCGGGGTGATGATCCTGGGGCAGGCGTATATCTTGGCCGAGATCATTGCAGCGGTGTTTAGGGAGGGCGCGGTATTAGCGCAGCTTTGGGGGCAGCTGGGGCTTTTGCTGCTGGCGATGACGCTGCGGGCAGCGCTCTCCTATGGTGAGCAGCGCGTGGCCTTTGCTCTGGCTCAGAAGGTGCAGGTGGGTCTGCAGGAGCAGCTCTTGGCCAAGATCGAACGGCTGGGCCCGGTGGCGATGAGCGAGGAGCAGACGGGGCAAGTGATCAATATGGTGACGACGGGTGTGGAGGAACTGGAGGATTATTTTGCCAAGTATCTGCCGCAGCTTTTTAAATCAGGGATACTGCCGATCTTGTTTTTGGTGGTCATCTTTCCCATCGATTGGGTGTCGGGGCTGATCCTTTTGGTCACAGCGCCGCTGGTGCCGTTTTTCATGAGCCTCATCGGCAAATGGACCCAAGGCGTGAGTCAGCGGCAGTGGACAGTGCTCAGCCGACTGACGGGATATTTGCAGGATGTCCTGGCAGGGCTCAGGACACTGAAACTTTTGGGACGCAGCCGCCAGCAGGGGGAAAAGATCGCTCAGGTGAGCGAAGAATTCCGCGTGGTGACGCTGTCGGTGATGCGCTGGGCGTTTTTGTCCGCGCTGGCGCTGGAACTTTTGACGACCCTTTCTATCGCTGTGGTCTCAGTGGGGATGGGCGTGCGGCTGGTGGAAGGACTGCTGGATTTTCGCAGCGCGTTTTTTCTCTTGCTCTTGGCGCCGGAATTTTATCTGCCGCTCAGAACGCTGGGCGGGTATTTCCATACCAGCTTGAATGCTGCCGCCGCAGCGCAGGCCATCTACAGCTTCTTGGGCCTGCCGGAAATGGTGCACGCTTCGGAGGAACCTATGGCGGAGGAACCTATGGCGGAGGAACCGCTGACGATCGTGCTGGATCAAGTGAGCTATCAGTATCCTGACAGTGAAACGTTGGCGCTGCACGATCTGACGCTTGTGATCGCACCGGGCGAGCATATTGGCTTGGTAGGGGCCAGCGGCAGCGGGAAAACGACGCTGCTCAATCTGCTGGCGGGGTTCATCCAGCCGACTTCAGGCCAACTTTTTTATAACGGTGTGCCTGCCTCGGCGGTTAATGAACAGGCGCTGCGCAGGCGGTTGTCATTAGTCATGCAGAAGCCGTATCTTTTTAGCGGTACATTGCGGGAAAATCTGCTTTTGGGCGCGCCGGATATGACAGATGACGCGCTGTATGCTGCGGTGGAGCAGCTGGGCTTGACGCCGCTTTTGGCGGCACTGCCGCAGGGGCTGGATACGCCAGTAGGTCAGGGCGGGCAGTCGCTCTCCGGCGGCCAGCGGCAATTGGTGGCTATGGCCAGAGCCATGCTGGGGCGCGGAGAAGTGGTGCTGATGGATGAAGCCACGGCCAATATGGATGTGGTCACCGAAGCCCAGCTCCAGCAGGCGCTGCCGCGCTTGTGGCAGCAGAGGAGCGCTGTGGTGGCAGCGCATCGGCTGAGCACGGTCCGCAAACTGGATCGGATCATCGTGCTGGAGGCGGGGCGGATCGTAGAGGAAGGCAGCCACGAAGCCCTGTTGGCTCAGGGCGGCCGCTATGCAGGATTAGTGAAGGGAGGGGAGGCTTGTGAGTAAGCCATCGGTTTTACGCAGGCTGCTGGTGTTTTTGAAGCCGTACTGGCCAGCCATGTTGGGCGCGGGATTTTTGAGCGCAGCAACAGTTTTTGCCAATGTAGGCTTGATCGGGACTTCGGCGGTATTGATCTCCTGGGCGGCGCTGCGTCCGCCTATTTTGGATCTGATGATGCTGATCGTCGCGGTGCGGTTCTTTGGCATCTCTCGGGCTGGGCTGCGCTATGCGGAGCGCTATATCAATCACGACATCACCCTGCGCATCCTGAGCAAGCTGCGCGTCTTGGTCTATCAGGCTATCGAACCGCTGCTGCCGCAGGGCGTAGGGCGATTCAGCCAAGGGCAGCTCTTCGGCCGCTTGACAGAGGATATCGAGACGCTGCAGTTTTTTTACCTCAAAGCGATCGCGGCGCCGCTGACAGCGGGGCTGGTCCTCGTGGGCAGTTCCTTGTGGCTGTGGCAGTTCAGCCCGCCAGCGGCAGTGGTTTTGGCAGTGACGCTCATAGTCGGCGGCGTGCTCATTCCCTACGCCATCAAGCAGCGCAGTGCGCAGACGGCACAGCAGACCGCCAGACTGCGGGAAACGCTCAACAGCCAGCTGGTGGATTTCATCAAAGGCATCGGTGATCTCCAGGGCGCAGCGCAGGCCCAAGCCTACCGCAGACGGCTGTTGACGACTTGGCAGAGCTTTCGGCAGGGACGGGGTCAACTGACGGCTTGGCAAAGTCTGACCACAGACCTCATCACCTATCTGAGTCATGCGGCGCTGTGGCTGGCGCTGGTGGTCTCTATTCCTCTGGCGGCCAGCGGCGAACTGAATGGGATATATCTGGCGATGGTGGTGCTGGTGGTCTGGACCAGCTTTGAAGCAGTCATCCCCCTGCCTCAGACGCTGATCCAGCTGGAACAGTCCAAAGCAGCGGCTGGTCATGTTTTCGAATTGCTCGATCAGGCGCAGAAGCTGCCGGAGAGAGCGGCTAAGCAGGCGGCTTGGCCGGAGGAGCATACACTGCGGCTGGAGGCAGTGGATTTTGCTTACGACGCAGGACATCCGCTTTTTGAACAAGTATCGCTGACCATTCCCGCCGGCGGGCAGATCGCTGTAGTAGGAGCCAGCGGCAGCGGCAAGAGCACGTTGGCCGATCTGCTGCTGGGCTTCTGGCAGCCCACAGGCGGTGCGATCACCATTGGCGGTGTGCCGCTAACTGAGCTGAGTGAAGAGACGCTTCGCGCTCATATCGGCATCGTGGAACAAAGCGCCTATCTTTTTAACGCGACCTTACGGGAAAATCTGCTGCTGGCGCAGCCAAAGGCCAGTGAGGAAGCGTTGTGGCAGGCGCTGGCTCAGGCGCAGCTGGCGGAATTCGTCCGCTCGCTGCCTGCGGGACTGGATACGCCGCTGGGAGAGGGCGGCATGAAGCTTTCCGGCGGTCAGCGGCAGCGCGTGGCCTTAGCGCGGCTTTTCCTGCGGGACTATGACATTATTATCTTGGATGAAGCGACGCAAGGTCTGGATACGCTGACCGCAGCGGAACTTTTGCAGGAGATCCAGCGCTGGTCGTTGAATAAAACGGTGATCACCATTACGCATAGTCTGGCAGAACTCCAAGACCAGCAGCATATTGTCGTTTTGGATCATGGACGCGTAGCCGAAGCGGGCAGCAAGGCTCAGCTTTTGGCGCAGGATGGGATGTTTGCCCGGATGTGGGCGATGGAAAAGGCACGATTCTGAGGAGGCGAGAACGATTTTCATCAAGCGGCAGATAGGAAGCACAGTGGTGCTGGAGATACCAGCGTTCAACGCCGCTGGCGTGGTGCGTCACGGCTTCAGCACCCGCCTCGGCGGAGTGAGCCAGGCGCCTTTTGATACGATGGATCTGGGGATCTACAATGGCGACGCACTGCCGGCGGTAGAGGCCAATCGGCTGGCCTTTGCCCAGGCTGTGGGCGTGGAGGCCGAGCGGATCGTCTGCTGCCATCAGGTGC
>CABVBB010000312.1 GCA_902496505.1 uncultured Peptococcaceae bacterium | reverse complement strand
AGAGGCGTTTGACGAATTTATCGCTAAATTAGAGCAGCGGGACGATATCCGCCATATCGGAGATGGTGTGCAGGAAGCAGGCTGGGGACAGCGCTCAGTCCGTTTTTATGATCTGGATGATCATATCATCGAAGTGGGTGAGAATATGAAAATGGTCGTCCAGCGTTTTCTTGACTCAGGGCTGACGATGGCAGAGACGTCTAAACGAATGGATGTTTCTCTGGCGGATCTGGAGACGCTTCTGCGCGGATAAATTGCATCTCACCTCACAGGCTCTGAGCAAGTCTATTCAGGCAATGGAGGAGGAGTTAGGCGTCACGCTTTTAGATCGCTCGTTCAAAGGCGTGACCTTGACCATAGAAGGGATACGGGTCATGGATGCAGCGAAGCATTTTTTGAGTGATCTGAAGCAGATCTGTCAGGAGGATGCAGCCAAGCCTATCGAGCTGAGTGGTTCGTACACATTGCCGATCATTTACGGCGAGGTCAATCAATTCATGCTCAAGCTTTTGGTCAATCTGGCCTGTGATTTTCCCGACCTGATCGTGCATTCACCGCGTTATGTGCATCGCCGATTAGTACAGCTGGTGGATGACGAGACAGTGGATGTGGCGCTTGGCTGTCAGTGCAGTTTGGGGGATGGGCGGGTATTTGCTTTTCCTGATCGGCTGCTGTTCCAGCTTTTTTGGAGGCAGTTAACAGGAGAAGTCGAGGATCTGATAGATCGGTGCGCCTTCACATTCTTTTGGCATGCGCACACCTGCGAGAACGGCCATCATAGGCGTTAAGTCGATGCGGTCAGTCTGATAGGCGGCTTTGATACCTGGGCCAGCTGCAATAAAGATGGGACTGACGGAGGTATCGGCGACGCCCTCTACTGTAGAAAGGCCATCGCCATGATCGGTGGTGTAGCCTTCCTGCATGAAGAAAATAATGTCACCGCAGGTATCTCAGCCCAGACCGAATTGGATCATGTCTTTATTGCGCAGCGCTAGGGAAACTACACGCTGGTGGGTATCAGGGTGGCGATAATTGTACAGAGCCGTGATGATCTCCAAAGCGGTTCTGCCCGGCAATCCAAGGAATTGAAATTGTAAGCACTCAGTTCTGGTTTGCCAGGAACTAATCTGTTAAAGCCTGGCGCCATGCCATGGGTGATGGGATATGCACCAGTGGCCATCGTTGTCCACATGGGCGGGGTCACACACGGATGAGCGCCCAGCATGGCCAAGTCCGCTCTGGCTGCTCCACGGGCTAAGAATTTTTGCGTGTTGGGCATTTTACCCTGCTTTATAAACTTGCGTGTCAATTTGGGATCCATGCCATCGATGCCCAGGACGAAAATTTTTTCTGCCATTCGTTTCATCAAGACCACCCTTTCGTTAAAAACGCTGCGTGATAAGCGATAGATTGTAAAAAAGCTGGCCAGCTCCTTTGTGCTATGAGGCCAGTATAAAAGAAAAGCCCTTAGCCGAGAAGAGACCTTTACGCTTTAGTCAGAACAACGCAGCAACCAAATGGAACAGCCTGATCGCAAGCCAACAGCACAAAAGCTCCCTCTGGCTTCACCGACGAGTTTGGTGAAGTAAGAGGGAGCTTTGATTTACTTATTGATAAAAAATAATCCGGCTATGCAGAGCAGAACGCCGAAGACTTGGCGGGCGCTAAGCATCTCGCGGTACACCAGCAGGCCGATACCCAAAAGGATGATGGCCAGGATGATGTTGCAGACCAGTGAGCCGATGCTGATGTTCCAGCCCACACGGTAGAGCAGGATATAGCCGAATTCCAGCGCCACCAGAGAGACGCCCAGCACGAAGGGGGCCCAATTGAGCAGCGGCACCTCTTGACTTAGGGTGCGGCCGTCTCGGGAGATGGTGTACATCAGAAAGGCAAAAAAAGCAGCGATGAGATAGGTGATCACCAGGCAGAAAAAGGGATTGGCCTTCACTGGCATGGATTTGGTACAGAGATTGTAAAAAATATTAGCAACGATGATGACAGCCACAGGCAGATAATAATAAGGGGACACGAAAAGGCGCCCCCTTAGAAGACGAGCGGCTGGCTGATGGCGCCGTTGGGACAGGCGTGGAAGCAGTTGCCGCACTCGTCACAGCGATTGCCTAAAAGCTGGTACGGCTCGCCGGGAACAAAGCAGTCATAGTGACAGACAGCAGCGCATTGGCCGCAGCCTACACATTTGCTGCCATCCAGGATGAAGCCGGAGGGATTGAATGTGCCGCCGCCGATGGCGAAGCGGGTGCGCTCCAATTTGTGATCGCGTTTCTCGCAGTTGAAGTCATAGTCAAAGATCTCCCCCTTGCCCTTGTAGAGGCAGAAGCAGACCGTATCAGGATAGCGGGGATAATCATAGTCCAGAAGCTTTTGAAAAGCGGCATTGCCAGGGGCTTTGGCGGCCACTTCGTCAGGCGAGACTTCGCGTACCTGTCCCATGACGCGGATCGTAAAGCCCGGCCGCAGCTTGTATTCTGGGTGGGGGGAAGCGGGTGGTTCGTGATAGCCGCAGATAGTGATCTGGCCACTGGCGAGCACTTGACGGGCGTAGGGTTTGTGCCGCAGAGCGAAGAAATAGATGCCGTCATCATCGGCGGTCAAAATGCCGGCGATGCGCGAATAGACTTCGCCTTCATAATAGGTGGAATAGGTCAAACGGCCGCATTGCTCCAGATAGCGGAAGATCTCTTGATTGTTCATGGGAATAGCCTCCTTCATATTTGTTCAGTGGGATATGATGAAAAAGCCTGCTCACCGCCGCAGAAATGAGGCAGAGGCAGGCTCTTTTTGTAAACAATATTATTTGCGGAGCGATTGGTAGGTCTGCGCGATGAACTGCGCGGTAGCGTCGATGAGGTCGAAATGGAACATCTCGATATTTTCTTCCGCGTAGTTGGACACCGAATTGACGTCGATGACATAATTGCCATCAGCGCTTTCAATGATGTCCAGGCTGCCCATTTGGATATCCAGGCAGTTCATAGTGTCGATGGCCAGTTTCTGCACCTCCGCTGGACAATCGCTGTAGTCCGTGAAGCGGCTGCCTAAGTGATAAGCGGCTAAACCGGAATCGGTCAGTGTTTTCTTGAGAAGCTGCACACACTTGCCGCCGATGACCTCGATGCGGGTGATGTAGTCTTCCTTGGGTTTGATGTAGGACTCGATGACAAATTCCACATCCGGGTCCAAAAGCTGCCAAGTCGCAGGCAGATACTCTGCTTTCCAAACAACGTGCGTGTCAGTCGTCCGTCCGCCGCAGTTCGGCTTGATGATCAAGGGATATTCCACTTCCAGATCGCTGTAGCCGTGACGGGGATAACGACAGCCATACACCTTGGGCGCGGGGAGATCATAGGTATTCAAGACTTGTGCCGCCAAATGTTTGTTGATCTCATAAAAATGGGCTGCCCGGGAGTTGAGCAAGGGGATGCCGCGGTCTTCTGCTTCGTTCAATATGGAAATGACCTTCTGCAGAGAAGCATCGTGGCCACGAAATTGTGCACTGGCAAAAATACGGCTGACGATAAGCTCGCTTTCTAAGATCTGCTCCTCATCAACAGCAGTTTCCAGGTCATACAGATTCACCTGGACGCCAGGCAGATATCTGCGGACGTCTTCATACAGCGCAAAGCTGGACCACTCCTGGGATTCAAATAAAATAGCAATGGACATGTTGCACCTCGTTTTCTCTATTTGGTCATCACTTTAAAAGTACTTAACTATAGCATAGAGGGCACGCCAAAAATTGT
>CABVBB010000311.1 GCA_902496505.1 uncultured Peptococcaceae bacterium | reverse complement strand
CTGGATCAGTGCGGGGATCATATTTAGGCTGCTACAGGGTTCTTATTCGCCCAGCATGACTTTCATATCCGCTTCTGGGGTCGTGATCAATTTGATGTCGAACATATCGACTAAGACCTTGAGCACATTTTCAGAGAAGAAGGCGGGCAGGCTGGGACCGACGTAAATATTTTTGATGCCTAGAGAGAGAAGGGTCAGCACGATGGCGACAGCCTTCTGCTCGTACCAGGACAGGACCATAGTGAGCGGCAGCTCATTGACGCCGCAGTCGAAGGCTTTGGCCAGCGCGACTGCTACCTGGATGGCGCTGTAGGCGTCATTGCACTGGCCCATGTCCATGAGCCGCGGCAGACCGCCGATGGTGCCCAGATCGAGATCGTTGTAGCGGAATTTGCCGCAGGCCAAAGTGAGCACGATGGTATCCGCCGGGGTCTGCTTGACAAAATCGGTATAGTAGCTGCGGCCAGGCTTAGCGCCGTCACAGCCGCCGACTAAGAAGAAATGACGGATAGCGCCGGATTTGACAGCCTCAACCACTTGATCAGCCACACCTAAGACGGTCTGATGACCGAAACCGGTGAGCAGCGTCTTGCCGCCGTTGGCGCCGGTGCGTTCCTGCGGCTCGCTGTAGCCGCCTAATGTGATGGCGTGCTCAATGAGAGCGGAGAAATCCTTCCAGCCCTTGTCATCGGCCGTGATGTGCACTGTGCCGGGATAATGCACGGCAGAAGTGGTATAGATGCGGTCGGAATAGCTGCTTCTCGGCACCATGATGCAGTTGGTGGTGTAGAGGATCGGCGCAGGCACGCCGTCGAATTCGCTCTGCTGATTGTTCCAGGCTGTGCCGAAATGGCCTTTGAGGTGCGGATATTTTTTAAGCTCTGGATAAGCGTGGCCAGGGAGCATCTCACCGTGGGTGTAGACATTGACGCCCTTGCCCTCAGTCTGCTTGAGCAGCATCTCCAGATCGTGCAGATCATGACCCGTGACCACGATAAAGGGACCCGGCTCCACAGTCAGCGTCACTTCGGTCGGTACGGGATGACCATAGGTCGCAGTGTGCGCGCCGTCCAGTTCGGCCATGCACTGCAGGTTGGTCTGGCCGCATTCCATCAAGAGCGCCAGCCACTGCTCCACCGTATGCTCTTCGCCCAGCGCCTTGAGTCCTTTGTACAGCCAAGCGCTGACATCCTCTGCCGGATGACTGAGGCCATAGGTGTGTGACGCATAGGCTGCCACGCCCTTGATGCCGAATAATAGGGTCGAGCGCAGGGAACGGATATCCTCATCGCCCGTCCACAGATCGCTGGCCTGATAAGCTGGTGCGCCGCCCAAACGGGCAGTCTCTGCTTCTACAGCGGCTTTCAATTGATCCAAGGACTCAGCTTCAAAATTGACATTGGTCAAGGTGGCAAAAAGCGCCTCCAGCATCAGCTCGTCCCGGCTTCTGTCTGGTGCTTGACCCTCGGCCGCTCTGGCCAGACCGATCAGCGCGGCGATCAGGGCATCTTGTTTGCCTGCGATCGCTTCCGTCTTGCCGCAGACGCCATTGACTTGACAGCCTTTGCCGCCGGCTGTCTGTTCACATTGAAAACAAAACATACTCATGGGGATCGTCTCCTTTTATATTTACAGTGACATTGCGTTTTCTATGGCTTTAGTATAAAATGAAGGGCAAAGAAAAGAGGTAACCTGCGTTACGAAAAGGAGGTTTTTTTATGTCTGAGACCACGCCGCTTGACGAAAACAAACTTTTTGCCCACATGGACGCTGAACAGATCAAGCGCGTCATTGGCTGTGCTCAGCCGCCTGTCCGCGAATACGAGACCGGCGAGATCATTGCTTACCAAAACGAACCTTTGGATCATCTTATCGTCATCCTCTCCGGCAGCCTGGATCTTTTCAAAGAAGATTACAGCGGCAGCCGTTCCCTGGTCGGTCAGCTCGGCCCCAATGATGTCTACGGCCAAACGGTCATTTTCAGCGACACCCCTATCAATCCGCTCATCGTTCAGACCGCCGCGCCCAGCAGACTGATGTTTCTGCCGCAGACGCTTTTTTACCGCAAATGCAGCAACGCCTGCCTGGCCCATCAGCTGGTCATCAAAAATATGCTCTCGCTTTTGGCCCAGCAGGCTACGCTTTTGGACCGCAAGATCGATTATCTCACTGCTGGCTCGCTCCGCTGCAAGGTCTCCCGCTATCTCTTAGAGGAATACCACAAAAACGGCAGCCCCGATCATCCCTTCCCCATTTCCCTCAACCGCGAAGCTCTGGCTGAATACCTCGACGTCCAGCGCCCCTCCCTCTCCCGCGAACTCATCCGACTCAAAGAAGAAGGCTATATCGACTATCACCGCTCTACCTTCCGCCTCCTTGATGTCAAGGCGCTGGAAAATTTCGCTTTAGAAGGCTGACAAAAAAGCTGAGACCCTCCCTATCGAGATGGTCTCAGCTTTTTTTATGATGAACTATCCGCTCTACAGCACCTTTTCTGTAAAACCGGCCAGCGCCTGATAGATCGGCCCGCCTTCGCAGTTGGATGGCACCTCTACGTCACAGACCGCGCAGATCGTTGGCACCACATCCACCGCGCGGATCTGCCGCTTGACATATTCGCCGGACTTGAGCCCCGCTCCGCACATCATGCAGAGACTGATCAAGGAGAAGCCATGGCTGGTCACATAGCTTGGCGACATCGCGTGCTCCTCGCCGAAATCCGAATTGAGCTGGAAGAAGATATCGCCGGTATGCTCGCCGCCCACGCCTAAGGAACGGGCTTCCTCCATGGTCATGGCAAAGGCCACTACCCGCCGGCCATGGATAGGATCACGATAGGCGTACAGATCATCGATGATCTTTTCCCTAAGGGCCTCATAATCCTCTGGATCGACGATGCCCTCTGGATCGCGGCCCTTGAGATTGATATAGATATAGGAACTTCTGCTTTGGATGGCCTTGGTCTTGGACCAATCGATATACCAGAGATCTGTCATATTGGGCACTGGCTGGACCACCGTATAGCCCAGATCGCTCATGACCTTGCAGTTGATGCCGGACAGATCACTGATGCCAGGATTGTGATAACCGGCCGAGCGGGGCACCTGGCCATGGTCAGAGGTGATGAAGAGCGCTGTCTGGCCGTCCGCCAAATAAGGCAGCATAGCCGCGATGAAATCATCACAGATCTCATACATCCGGTAGATCGTCTCCAAATTTTCCTGCCACAGATCGCTGGCGCCTTCAAACGCCTCATTGATATACCAATGCTCCACCAGGTCGATACCGTGCAGATGGGTGTAAAACAAGCCCCAATCCTCATATTTGTCCATCAGATACTGGGCAGCGCGGATATGCCAGTCCATATTCTGCTCAAACGTCTCCATCAAAATGGTGCGGCCTTCCTCACTGAAACGTTCATAAAGACCATGCGGCAGCATCGGCCCCACTGCCTCCATCAATTCCTCCGCCAACTCCTGCGGATAAATATAATCGCTGACGTCCAGATTCATCGTGTGCGACATATAGACCCGGCCGCTCCTGCCGTCCTCAGCGATATTCACCACACGCATTTTGTAAGCCACTTTTTTCACGCTGTCCTCATGCAAAAACGTACAGTACAGCCAATCGGTCCACTGGCCAATTTTGGCTGAGCCCAAGGCTTCCGAATGGCGATCCGCATAGAAAGTCACTGTATCATAAGCGCCGCCTTGGGACTTGCTGACCACAGCATAGTGCCGCTCCAAGCCCTTATTCACCGGATAAGCGAA
>CABVBB010000310.1 GCA_902496505.1 uncultured Peptococcaceae bacterium | reverse complement strand
GAACGACAGAAATCATACGTTTCGCATTGCCAGCTTCTTTTACATATTCATTAACAAACTTTGTCGCCGCATCTTTAGCTTTTCTTATCCGTTGTTCTTCAGGTGGCGCGATTTCTTCCTCATATTTCCAAGTTAACGGGTTCAGTATTTTGCGACCATCCATATACCATTCCATACTGTTAGATACATCCATGACCAGCACTACGGCCGCATCTGGAGATATTGCCAAATTTTCCAAGTCCTCTGTAGTAGAAACAGAAAGCGTGATATCGAATTCATTCTCATTCTCCGTGCCTTTGATGGACTTGCTCATCACGACCCGATCAGAACCTTCTCCTTCAGGTTTAACAACCGGTGAACTCTGGCCTTCACCAGTAATATTCCCGTCTTTATCAATTGCATAATACATCGGCGAACCTTCGCCATCGATTTGCTGCTGTGATGTTTGTCCAGTAGCACCAAATACGGCTGTTGGGAACAGGGAGATCATCATGGCGATCATGACGATCCAGGATATGGCCTTTTTCCCTGTGCGCATTTTCTTGCTCATTTTCATCATTCTCCTCTCGTCGTCTCTTTTTACTAAAAAGATTGTCAAAACTCAAAGGTTTTGGACCAGACGCCGAGAGAAAAAGAAAACAGTCCTGATTTAGCCAGAACCGTCCAAAATGAGCTGAGGACTCATAAAAGGCGGTGTGTTCCAAAACCTTTTAAGTTCTGGCACCGCCAACACTTTTTTACTCCCCCTATTCTGTGTTTTTATCCCCCAAAAAGTGCTAAATGGTAATTTCTTGAGTATATCATACCGCATGCCGGTCACAACTCGGTCACAAAACGGCCTTTTTGGAAAAGAAATTTTGGGTTTTTCGTAAATTTTTTTGATCAGCTGTATATTTCTTCACAAGCCATTCGGCTAGATATAGGTGTTGAGCACGTAAAATATACCATTAAAGGACGATATAGTTTATTTTTTCGTCTGATGGCAGTGATTTCGGCCTGTGACTTGCGAAAAAATATACATGTAAACAGGGACTTTTTCGTCACATTTTAGCAGCTGACCTCTAGGTTTATGATGCGCCTGCTGGGGAGAGGTGATCTGTGTAGAAGATACGCACGTGATCACAGTGAGCGCGCGGAAGGGCGGGGAAATTTTTAGTTGTCGCGCCCAGAGAGACGTGCTATAATGCAAATGATAAGTTTTGGTCTATCACGAAGGAGGGAATACGATCATGAGCCATATTCAAACCATCAGCGCCCAGAATCTGCAGGCTACCGTCAAAAAAGGCGGCTGCGGTGAGTGCCAGACGTCTTGCCAGTCCGCTTGCAAAACATCCTGCACTGTAGGGAATCAGGTCTGCAAAAATAACTAAGCACAGTATCAGTAAGGAGAGGCTAGGACATCTATCCTCTCCTTTTCTGTGGTTCGTTGGTGATGTCATTTTTAAGCTGCCGTGCTCACGGCGGCTTATTTTTTTGTGCGGGGAGCGGTTTTTGGGGAACAAGCGGCGTTTGCTGTCGTCTTTAAAATAAGGCAGGTATTTTGATTTTTAGGGGAGGAATGATTGATGAAGAAACAAATGCTCAGCGCCATGGCGCTGGCGTGTCTGATGACGACGCAGACGCTGCCAGCCTACGGCGCAGCCATGGAGGCGATGCCCGCAATGAAGGAGAGCGTTCCGCAAACGGCCGCACCGGCCAAGGAGGATCTGACGACAGCTATTGAGAAAGCCAAGGCGACGCTGGCCATTGACAGCGCGATCTGGGACGTTTTCTCGTATGACAGCTATGACAGCGGTGATGGACTGCGCTGGTCGCTCAATTGGCGGCAGTCGGGAGATACTAAGCCGCAGCTGTCAGCAACGATCGATGAAAACGGAGTGATCCGGTCGTATAATTATTACCGGCCGATGAATGTTTCTGGCCTGGCGGCTATTCGTCAGACACAGGCTGCCCAGACTGCGGACCGATTTGTGGCACAGGTCGCGCCCAATTATGCAGCGTCGCTCCAGCGTCTGCCGGAATCGGCAATATATCAGGGCGGCAACAGCTTCCGTTTCGCTTACCAGCAGCAGCATGACGGTGTGCCGGTGGCAGAGGGCACTGTAGAAGTGCGGGTGGATCGCTACACGGGCAGCGTGACCTCGTTTGACGTCAATGACCAGGTGAATTGTGCTGATCAAGCGTGGCCGGACAAGAGCAAGGCCATCAGCGCACAGGCTGCCCAAAAGGCACTGCTTGATGAATTGGGCGTGGAACTGGTCTATCTGGGGCATTATGATTACGATACAGAGACCTACAGCGCTTATCCGGCTTATCGGCCAGCGCAGTCGGACAAGGTGCTGGATGCGGTGACCGGCAAGGCTATCACCTTGGAACAGTCACCTTTCCGTCCCTACGCCAAAAATGCTTCTGCTGCGGAAGGCGCAGAGGATCGCGATGCTGGCGGGCTGTCGCCGGCAGAGCGGGCAGCCGTGGAGTCCAATGCCCAGCTGCTCACGCAGGAGGACGCGGTGAACAAGCTGCGGCAGATCACTGGCGCGGGTACCGATTTCGCTGTGCAGAATGCGGCACTGACCTCAGCAGCCTACGAAAAAAACCGCTACGTCTGGCGCATCTATTTACAGTCTGAGCAGAAGCAGTCTGTCTCGGGCACCATCGATGCACAGACAGGTCAGCTCTTAGGTTTCTCCCGCTATGAGAGCGGGTCAGAGCGTCTCGCTGAGCCGCAGAGCCAAGCGCAGGCCGATCAGGCTGTCGCTGCTTTTCTCCAGCAGTACGCCCCCAGCGAACTGGCAGCCAGCCGGATCGTGGAGCAGGAGCAAGATGCCGAGGACACCGTCGCGCGCTACCAGTACCAGCGCCTGGCCAATGGCATCCTCTTCCCGGACAATGGCCTCAGCGTGACCTACGACCGAGAGACCGGCCGCATCACCTCTTACCAGCTGAATTGGAACAAAAGCGTGACTTTCCCTTCGATCCAGAAGGCGAAGCAGCCGCAGGCTATCGTCAAGGACATGGTACAGGGCGCGGATTTTTCTCTCCAATATGTCCGTCAAAAAGACGGCTACCGCTTGATCTATGATTTCGCTGACAAAAGCGCCCTGCGCTTCGATCCGTTCAACGGCCAGCGGCTAAATTGGCAGGGTAAGCCTTACACGGCGCAGGTGCTGCCCAGCTATCATTGGCAGGGTGCGACCAGTGAGAGCGCCCAGCGGCTGTACGAAAACGGCATCTATCTGGACAAAAGCGAGCTCAATGTGCAGAGCGCGATCACCCAGGGCGAATTGGCTGAGCTCATCTACCGCAGCCGTTATCCTTATGCTGAGATCACCGACCAGAAGGAGCTCTATCAGGAGCTCGATCGATTGGGACTCATCTATGCCAAGGAAGCCTCGCCTCAATCAAGCGTCTCTCGCCAGCAGGCCGCCCTATATGCTGTACGGCTGTTGGGCTATGACCGCCTGACCACTTACAATGCGCTCTTCGCCTATCCTTATCCCGATCAGGCCGAGGAGACTTACCAAGCCAGTGTAGCCATCTGCGGCGCGCTGGGACTGCTCCAGACCGATAGCTCCGGCGCGATCCGCCCCGCTCACGATCTCACTCAAGGCGATGCCTTTGATCTGATCTACAAAGCACTGAGCAAATAGATCATTCTCAGCAAAGAAGGGGCTGTCGCAATAACGATTTTTATCGTCGTTGCGGCAGCCTCGTTTTTGCTGTCTCTAGGACTAATTTCGCCTAGTCTTTTGCTGCTTTTTTCTCCTGACCTTCTTTTGGACATACTTTCTAGA
>CABVBB010000309.1 GCA_902496505.1 uncultured Peptococcaceae bacterium | reverse complement strand
CGGCTATGACGAGGTGGAGCGTTCCTTCCGCGCTGTCGTCTCCCTCAAGCCGCAAAACAGTCAGGCCAGCTTGTCAGAAGCGCCTGTAGAACTCATGGAGGTGAATGGCTGATGAGCTATGATCAAGAACAAAAAGCTGCTCAGATCGCTTTTTTTGGCGCAGAAAGAGGCGGAGGGACCTTTGGCAATAAGGTCTATGATTTTGTGTTGCAGGAGACCTATCATTTAGACAATCTCTATCCGCCGCTGCGAAAAGATATCCTGGCCTATTTTGAGACCACGCCTATCAAATGGTGGCGGGGAGTGGCCGGCGGTCCCACTAATCTGATGATCGCCACACAGATCGCCTGCCTGAACCATCTCTATTGGCTGCATGACCAACCTAAAGCAGCTACGGCTTTCCTGCAGCAGCTGCGTGCTGATTGGCAGGCAGTCCCTTTTGCCAGCGGCCACTTTGTAGAGTTTGAATATAATGGCTGCGGCGGTGATCAAACCGTCAATCTATTGGGCGAAAGATCCACTCAGCGCGGGATAGACAGCACCGGTTTTTCGGCAGCTTTTTTGGCAGAAGATGCTGATGGTGTACGAGAACTCGTGGCTATCGAATGGCGTTACTGCGAGAAATATTATCAGAAAGCGGCGGTCATGGATGATGACGATCCGCTTTATGTCTCTCGACGGGCCAAGCTCAGATCCCTTCTGACTGCTGCGGATTGTCCTGTATTTTTGGAGCGCGGTCAGGAGCAGGCAGCTGTCGATTACGATGCAGCGTTTCAAAAATTCGCCGTGGAGCCTTTTTATACCACACTGCTGGAGACATTGCTGGCTTGGCAGATGGCCAAGTCCAAAATCGAGCGGATCTCTGGCTGGCGCTATATCCAAGTCATTCCCGACGGCAATACCTTGCTCAGACAAGGTGAGACCTCCAAGGCCATTACCCAAGGTCAGGCAGATATTACTGCCGGCTGGCGCAGCTATCTGCGCGAGCCAGAGCGGTACAAGGCCTTTGACCACAAAGCACTGGTTGAACCCATTGTGAGACGGTATGCACCCCAATTGGCGGAGTATCTGCAAAAACGCTACTGGCAGTAAAGCATATAAAGGCTTCCGAGCGTGAAACCGCATAATTGCGGCCAGAGCTTGGAAGCCTATTGTTATATCCTCAAAATACCTATGTCATATGTCCTATTATTTTAAACAACCATTGAATTTGACATTGTCTTTTCGACATGTTGTGGTATAATTTTTATGTTCACTAACAGGCATTTCCTAAAAAAGAGAGATATAAGGAGTCGGACATGGAGGATTTCGTTAAAGAAATATTATTCACACCAGAACAAATTGCCCAGAGAGTGCAGGAGATGGGGGAAGAGATCAGCCGAGATTATGGCGAAGAAGAAGTGGTGTTCATCAGCGTGCTCAAAGGCGCTATGGTTTTCACAGCTGATCTGATCCGCTGCATCCAATCCCCAGTGATCCTGGACGCTATGGTAGCATCCAGCTATGGCAGCGGCACAGAAAGCAGCGGAGAGGTCAAGATCAAATTGGACTGCAGCACAGATATCCGAGGCAAAAACATCATCGTTGTCGATGACATCATCGATACCGGCACAACTTTGATGCGCCTTTGCCAGCTTTTGCAGGAGCGGCAGCCCAAATCCCTGAAAAGCTGCGCCTTTTTAGACAAGCCTTCCAGACGCAAAGTGGATTTTGCAGCGGACTATGTCGGTTATGCTATCCCCGATGCTTTTGTGATCGGCTATGGCTTGGATTATGATGGGCGGTATCGTGATCTGCCCTTTGTCGGCGTTTTGAAAGAAACCTATACCCACTGAGTATTTTCAAGGAGGCAAAACCGTGGATCAATCAAAGCATCAGATCGTTTTAGTCGTTGATTTTGGGGGTCAGTACAACCAGCTGATCGCTCGACGAGTCAGAGAAGCAGGCATTTATTCGGAAATCGTCCCCTATCATAAAGCGCTGGCCGCTGCTCAGGAAAAAAAGCCAGCTGCCTTGATCTTCACCGGCGGTCCTTCATCGACCTTAGATGACAATGCCCCAAGGATCGAAGATGATATTTTTTATCTGGGCATACCGGTACTGGGGATTTGCTATGGTGCGCAATTGATGACCCTGACCCTTGGCGGTGCCATCGAGAAGCCGGTGAAGCGCGAATACGGCAAGACCTACATCACCTATCACGAGGGTTCCATCCTTTTCGATGGCTTAGACAGCGAAAATGTCTGCTGGATGAGCCATACCGACCAGATCAAAGCCGTACCAGAAGGCTTCCAAGTCGTAGCGCATACCGCAGACTGCCCCGTTGCAGCTATGGAAGATCCTAACCGCAAAATGTATGCTGTCCAGTTCCATCCAGAGGTCGAGCATACTGTTGACGGCTATAAGATCATCCGCAATTTCCTCTATAAAGGCTGCGGTCTGACACCAGACTGGTCTTCCGATTCCTTCATCGATGAAAAGGTCCAGGAGATCAAAGCCATCGTCGGCGATAAAAAGGTGCTCTGCGCTCTTTCCGGCGGCGTCGATTCCTCAGTAGCGGCAGTTTTGGTCCACAGAGCAGTCGGCGATCAGCTGCACTGTATCTTTGTCGACCGTGGCCTGCTCAGAAAAAATGAAGGTGACGATGTAGAGCGCATCTTCCGCCAAACTTTCAATATCAATTTGACCCGCGTCAATGCTGAGGAACGTTTCCTAAGCAAACTAGCCGGCGTCACCGATCCAGAACAGAAGCGCAAGATCATTGGTGAAGAGTTCATCCGCGTCTTTGAAGAAGAATCCGGCAAATTAGGCGCGATCGATTATCTGGTCCAGGGCACCATTTATCCCGATGTGATCGAATCCGGCGGCGGCACCAATACCGCTGTCATCAAAAGCCACCACAATGTCGGCGGTCTGCCCGAAGATATGACCCTCAAAGTCTTAGAGCCATTGCGCGAGCTTTTTAAAGATGAAGTCCGTCAAGTCGGATTACAGCTTGGCATCGAAGAAAAGCTTATTTATCGCCATCCTTTCCCAGGCCCGGGATTAGGCATTCGTGTACTGGGCGAGGTCACCAAAGAAAAGTGTGATATCCTCAGAGAAGCCGATGCTATCTATCGTGAAGAATTGGATAACGCCGGCCTCACCCGCAAGATCTGGCAGGCCTTTGCCGCCTTGCCGGATGTCCGTACCGTCGGCGTCATGGGCGATGAACGCACCTATTCCTACATGGTCGGCCTCCGCGCCATCACCTCCACCGACGGCATGACTGCCGAATATTATCCCATCCCCCACGAGCTCCTCGATAAAATCGCCCGCCGCATCGTCAACGAAGTCAAAGGCGTCAACCGTGTCGTCTACGACATCACCAGCAAACCACCAGCGACGATCGAGTGGGAATAAAGCAGGAAACGGCGCAAACCCGTATAAATACAGGTTTTTTGCTCATCACTGTGCCCCTTGATACGGAATCGATACTATTCATGTTCGTCTAATGCTCCAAATGAATTATCGTAAAAACGCTCTGCTGAACGACAAATTCGGCAGGGCGTTTTTTCGCTTATCGTGTTTATCCGCGGAACCTAGCTATAAACGGTTTGCCGATGAAAGCGAGAGCTGCCTCCTGTTGGTACACTATACCTGCAAACAATAGGCCGATGATAAATTTGATATGATTTCTGGCACCAATGGTCTAATGAAGACAGTGGATGGGGCTTTTTTCTCCGAAAAGAAAAGCGGCTGGCGGCAGACTTCTTTGCCGATCCAGGGGAGATTTTGCGCGAGTTTAGCACGCT
>CABVBB010000308.1 GCA_902496505.1 uncultured Peptococcaceae bacterium | reverse complement strand
TGTGAATTTGATGGCGTTGCTGAATAGATTGATCCAGACCTGCTGTAAAAGCTCCTCATTGCCTGTATAAGCCGTTTCCAACAGATCAGCAGAGAAATCCAGCTGCTTCTGTTCCCATTGGCTGGAAAGCAAAATGAGGCACTGCTTGATCTGCTCATCCAAGGCAAAACTATTTTTAGCCATAATGAACTGCTGCGAATCGATCTTGGACAGCATGAGCGTGTTCTGTGCCAGATCGGCCAGCCGGGCTGATTGATCGGCAATGATGGTGAGATACATCCGCTGCTCCTCCAGCGTGACCTTTTCGGTGAGAAGCACTTCTGCAAAGCCGTGGATGGACGCGATAGGCGTTTTCAGCTCATGGGAAAAATCCTTGACGAAATTTTCATTGATGATGCGGTGGTTTTGCAGATCAGCTGCCATCTTGTTGAAATTCCGGTAGATATTTTCCCAGGCGCCAGCCTCACTTTCCTCCAGCCGCACGCTGAAATCTCCGCGGGCTGCCTGCTCGATAGCCTCCACGAGCGCCCGCTCCCGATCGTACCATTTCTTGCCGCCTATACGGACAGCCAGCCCTAGGACCGCATTGACCAAAGGGATGACGGCCAGCGCGTAAAGCAGATCATACTGCCCGCCTGATCGCTGCGCTAAAAATAAGACCAAGGCGCAGGACAAGATTGAAAAGACCACCATGCCGCTGAAGAGCGTCCCAAAATGCCGGCCAAATCCGCGGCTATTCAAACGCTGCTCCACCTCCAGCCGCTCAAGGCGCATTTTATCCAGCTTGGTCATAGGCCGGCCTGCACTTCCGCCTTGTAGCCTACGCCCTTGATGGTGACGATCTTGAATTCTGGAGCATCATCGAAGCGTCCCCGCAAACGGCTGATATGGGTCTTGATGGTGCTTTCATCGCTGGTGGAATCATAGCCCCAGATCTCATCCAGCAGCTGATTTTTGGTAAAGATCACGCCAGGGTAAGACAAGAGCTTATAGAGCAGCTCGAATTCTTTTTTGGGCAGCTCCAGCTTCTGCTCGCCCCGCGTCACGGTGTAAGTCTTGGCATCCAGCGTCAGATCGCCTAAAGTGATGCGGTTTTCGCTGTGGATCTTGGCTCGGCGTAGCAAAGCATTGATCCGCCAGATCAGTTCCTCATAATGGATAGGCTTGACCATATAATCATCCGCGCCCAGCGAAAAACCTCGGCGCTTATCATCAAACGCATCACGAGCCGTGACCATGATCACCGGCACTATTTCGCCGCTTTCCCGCAGCGCCTCGACCAATTCATAGCCGTCCATATCCGGCATCATGATATCGCAGACCAACAGATCCACATGCTGATGGGCCATGACCTCCAGCGCTTCCTCGCCGTTTCCTGCGCCCAGCACCGTAAAATAAGGCTTCAGCTTGATCTCTGTCAGCATCCTGACCGACGGCTCATCCTCTACGACCAATACCACCGCCATCCTCACCACTCCCTTTGCATATTATTTCCATTATAAAATCCCGGCAGAGGCACAGTCAATGCACCCTGCCGGCTTTTATTCAGCGGCTTTTCTCCGCCCGCAGCGTCTGCCGCTTCTCCCGACCGCCTGCTGCTACGGCGCCCATGGACAAAAGCGGCAGCATGACCGCCAAAACATACAGCCCCCATTGCTCACCAAGGACGAACGCGGGTCCCAAAAGCAGGAGCGCTTTGGCTGCAAAAGCCATGAAACCGATCTCGATATTGCACAAGACTGCTGCTGTCATCAAATTTTGCCGTCCTTCCAGCACAAACGTCAACGGCATCAAGATGCTGATGAAAGCCAGATCACAGACATACGTCAGCAAAAACAATTCATGCGTGATGGGGCTGGCCACATAGCCTGGATACAGCACGCTGCCCAGATAGGTCAACCCCTTGAGGTAAAACATCCCCACCGTGATCAGCAGCAGATACATCAGATAACGGCTGAAAATGTACTTTTCTTCTGATACCCCTTCTATCCGCTCCGCCGCGTGCCTGATCTGCGTGAAATACGGCAGAAACGCTACGCAAAGCCCCGAAAGCATCACCCCGTGTGAAGACATAAACGTCCGTACACTCAGTGCTGAAAGCATCACCAATGGCAAGACCCCAAAATGCAGACTGCGAAGCTGTTTGAACACTAATTTTATCATGGTCATCTCAACTCATCCTTTCATCCTTTATCCGGTATTGTTCCTTGACCTTGAGCTTATGATAACCGCTAAACGTAACACAAACGTAAACACACCAAAAAGAGCAGAAAAAATTTTTCTGCTCTCCAGATCGCAGGCCTCCGTGGACAAATGCCCCGCTCAAAACGCGGCCGCTGCTATGCGTAATTTTTGCGCTTCGTATCCACCACTGGCGAAAAATCGCTGTCAAAGCGCTCCATGAGCGCGCCCATGCCCTGCGCTTGGGCCAGCGCCAGTTCTTCAGGATAGAGCGGCACGACCTGATAAAAATGGACATCGTCCCGTTCATTGACCCGGCATTCCGCAGCTTTGGGGGCGAATTCATCGGGCAGCATCAGCATGATGCCCGAAAAATCATTCTCCGCAGGCGTCTCCAGCTCGGATACGTAGCCCCAGCCCAGCCAAGCCTGCTTGCGGCTGGCCAGCTGCACAGCTTCGGCCAGCCACTGTACAGGCCAATCGCCTTCCTCTGCCGGCCAATCAGAGGGGATCGCCATGACCAGCTCAGCATATTCCAAGCCATAGCCTGCCAGATGCTCCGGTACGTTCATTTTATAATGGGATAAGCCCAGCGTAGCGAGCACCTTGTACGGCCGCTTTTCCGTAGGTCCCAGCACCAATACCTCCACCGGCACCTCAAAATAGGTCCGCGCTCGTTCGATATACGTTTTTTCCAAAGGACCGAAATACGTCTGATAATGTTGACGCAGCGCCTGCGCCTCCGCACTATTTTCCAACCATTCCTCCATCATTGTCGCTCCCTCCTGTTAATTCATATACATTTCCCGCCGGATCAGCGCGGTAAAGTTTTTGACCTGCTCGCTGACATCCTGGCGGTACAAAGCAGCATGGATCAAGGTCTCATCCAGATCCTCTACCGAAAGCGCCACGTATTTTTTGCTGTTGAAAAAATATTGGTGCGCCAAGGCAGGCATCAGCGTCATGCTCCCCGCTTTTTCCATCATGCTGCGGTGAAAATCCGCATCGGTGGAGCAGATGATAGACGACCGGTAAGCATCGTAGCGCAGGGCATCCACCGGCACAATATTATAAAGCGTCCGGGGATAAGCGTTGAATTCCTCCAGCGTCACATAGTCCTTATCGCCCTTGTAGTATTTTTTGTCCATGACTACGATCATCTCATCGCGAGCCAATATTTCACACTGAAAATCATCCTTGAGCGGCTCGAATTTGCGGATGAGCTCCCGTTCATTGATGGTCATCAGCCCCAGATCGCTGCTGCCGCTGGTCAAGCGCTCCATCACCACATTGAAGCTGTCGGTCATGGAAATATTGACCGTGACGCGCTTTTGCTGCATGGTCAAATTGGCGATGATGGTGGGCAGGACGATATTGGTCACCGCAGAAGTCGAGCAGATATTGAGCAAGAGCGCCTCAGCTGGGTGCTCCATGGACTTGATGCCCTTGAGCCGATCCATCAAAGCCGCTTCCTCAGCCAGCACCTGCTGGGCAAAGGCGACCACCTCTTCCCCAGCTGTAGTGAAGGATACGCCGGCATTGGTGCGAATCAAGATATCCGTATCCAACTCGCTCTCCAGCTGCTTGATGCTCTTGCTCACCGCCTGCTGTGTGACGAAAAAGC
>CABVBB010000307.1 GCA_902496505.1 uncultured Peptococcaceae bacterium | reverse complement strand
CGTGCTGGCTGCGGCGCAGACAGAGGCGGGGTATGACACCATCTATCTGGATACGGACAACGATCACGATTTCACCGATGAAACGCCTCTGCAAGTATACGCAGGGACGGGCGATCATTTGACGCTGTCTGTGGAGGACAAGACGTATCATGTGCTGCTCTCCGAGCTGGCGGCGGACGGCAGCAGCCTGCAGCTGTCCGGTGATTTCCTGGGGCATGGGACATTCATGGCGGGGATCATTGGTGCGGACAGCGCGGATTATCAAGGATTAGCACCCAAAAGTACGCTTTACATCTACAAGATCTTCGATCACCGCGGCGTTTCGCAGCAGCAGGGTCTGGCGCAGGCTATCCGCACAGCGCTGGCGGATGGTGCGGATCTGATCAATTTGAGCCTCAGCCTGCCCGCGGACGAGCAGGTGGAGCCGGCGCTTCTGGCGGCTATCGGTTCAGCAAGGGCGGCGGGCGTGCCCATCATCGCGGCGGCGGGCAATTACGGCAGCAGCCTGGGCAGCCTGGCTTTTCCGGCCAACCAATACGGTTTGATCAGCGCTGGCAGCTACACTGCGCCAGTGATGCAGGAGCGGGATCTGGGCTTATATCTGGAGAAAGGCTTCATCCCCGCCTACAGCGCCCGCGGCGACAGCCGCATCCAGCCCACCGTGGTCGCGCCGGGCGCTGCTACAGCAGCAGTGCCCTCCTTCTTCGGCGAGACGTATATGTATGATGAAGGCACCAGCGCCGCTTCCGCAGTGACCACAGCCTGTCTGGCTCATATGCAGCAATATGCCCGCCAGCATGGGCAGCCGCCGCTCAATGGTCAGCAGCTGCAGCTCATTTTGTCACTGACCGCGCAGGATATAGGCTACCCCAATACCGATCAGGGCTACGGCCTTTTGGATATGAGCCGCTGCCGTCGGGTCCTGGACGCACAGTTTCGGCAGAGCCAGCGCGGGCTGCGGGTGCAGAGCGTGAGCGATACAGGCGAGGTCGAGCTGGTCAACGAAGACAGCACGCCCCATCAGGTGGCTTGGCAGAGCAAGGCCAGCTGGCTGAGCTGCTCCGCCGTGCAGGTAGCGGCAGGCCAAAGCGTGCGCTTCACCCCCAAGCTGGCAGCGGATCTGCCGCCCGGCCACTACAGCGCTTGGCTCTGGGGCACAGTGGATGAGGGCGATTCGCCGACAGTTGCGGTGCCGGTCAATTACATCGCGCCTTATACGGCTCAGAGCCTCAGCGCTGGCGCGTTGGAAACAGAGGTGGCCGTCGGGCAGGGCGACAGCCGCCATTATTATCTCCAGATCGCGCCGGGGACAAGCCAGCTCACCGTCGATATGCTGCTGGAGAGTATTGCCCCGCAGAATGAATATGAACATACCATCGTTTTGGGCCGCTGTGCCTTGGCGCTCTACAGCCCAGACGGGCGGCTCTGCAAAAGTACGCCCTACATCGGCGCCAGCTACGGCGATATCCAGACCACTACCGCTCACCTTGAAGCCGATTCCCCGGCGCCCGGGCTTTGGCAGCTCACCATCACCAGCAGCGATTGGCTGAGCATGTACAATCATTTCGAGACCAAAGCCCACTTGCGCGTGCAAGTAGAGTGACGTTCTTCTCCAAGGCTTGCTTTTAAAGGGCATATCATGTACAATGATAAGGCAATTAGCCGCGCCTGAGCGAAGCAAAGGAGGACTTACCCGTTTATGGACGACCAATACGATGAAGAAGAGCGAACTCTGCCCAGCCGCAGCGAGCGCCATCAACATAAAAAGAAACCGACAAAGAAATCGGCGAGGCCTCAAAATGAGGCCAGCGTTGTACGCATCCGGCCAGTTTTAGCCGTGATCCTGCTGATCATGCTGATGTTTATCGGAGCAGTGACCGGCAGCACCGTGATGAATACCTGGCAGGAGAAGCACAAACCCGTAGACATTTCCACCCTTCCTGAAGAAGAGCAGCAAGCCGCCCGCGATGAACGGGCGCTGGAAAATATCAATATCCTTTTGGTCGGCTGCGACCAGCGCGACAGCGAAGTCGCCCGCGCCGATACCATCATGCTGGCCACATTGCGGCCAGTGGACAAGGAAGTTTCGCTTTTGTCCATTCCCCGCGACACCTTGGCCAAGATCCCCGGTCATGGCACCACCAGGATCAATCATTCGATGGCCTATGGCGGCATGGATATGCTCAAAGAAACCGTAGAAGATCTGCTGGATGTCAAAGTGGATTACACCATGCAGGTCAACTTTGAAGCTTTTAAAAGCATCATCGACGCCATAGGCGGCGTCACCATCGATGTCGAGACCCGCATGTACAAGCCCACAGAAAATATCGACCTTCAGCCTGGCATGCAGCATCTCAACGGCTACGACGCCTTGGCCTACGTCCGCTGGAGAGGCGATGGCAGTGCTGACTTGGGCCGCATCGAACGGCAGCAGAAGTTTTTGGCCGCCGTGGTCGATGGACTGAAAAACATGAATCTCAAAGAAGCCCTCGGTGTAGCTGGCGCTGTCATGGACAACCTGACCACCGATATGAGCGTCGCCGATATGACCCGCTATGCTACCAAATTCATCGGTATGACGCCGGATAATATCGAGACTCACAGCCTTGTGGGCGCGCCGGTCACCTTGAGCAACGGTATGGAGTGCCTCAGAGTCACCCAAAAAGAGATCGACGAGGTCATGGCGCTGATGAAATACGGCAATCCCGAAGAAGAAAATGACACCGCCGCACCGGCAGCAGATGCAGCAGCAGAATAAATGAGCGAGGCACCGCGATCTATCGCGGTGTCTTTTTGTACCCAACATAAAACCCTTCAAAATAGACACGGTATGTGGTATAATGATGCGAATTGCCAAGATATATTTTCCAGGAGGTCCATTATGTCCGATCAACTGACCATTTTAGGAATCCCCATAGACCGCGTCGACCAAGCGCAGGCCCTGCGCATCATGCAGGATTATATCGACAGCGGTACGCCCCATTACATCGTCACCGCCAATGCTGAGATCATTTACCAGGCCAGCCAAGATGTGACCATGCGCCAAGTCGTCTGCGGTGCTGATCTGGTCACGGCCGATGGTTCCGGCGTCGTCTGGGCCAGCAGATACATCGGCCAGCCCCTTCGTGAGCGCGTCACCGGCATCGATCTCGTGCACGCCATCTGCCAGACTTCCCAAGCCTCCGGCTGGCGCATTTACATCCTAGGCGCCGCTCCCGGCATTGCCCAACAGGCAGCGGACAAGCTAAAGGCGCAATACCCCGGCTGTCAGATCGTCGGCGTCCAGCACGGTTATTTTAAAGCCGAAGAAGAGCCCCAGATCGTTGAGCAGATCCGTCAGGCGCAGCCCGATGTTCTTCTCGTCGCCATGGGTGCGCCCCGTCAAGAGCTCTGGATCACCAAGCACCAAGACGCGCTGCAAGTGCCCGTCGCTATGGGCATCGGCGGCAGCCTCGACGTCATTTCCGGCAACCTCAAGCGCGCTCCCCAATGGATGCAGAAATTGAGCCTCGAATGGCTCTACCGGCTCATCATCCAGCCCAGCCGCTTCAAGCGCGTCCTCGCGCTGCCCAAATTCGTCCTCGCCGTGCGCAAAGAGCAGCGTCAGAAACGCCGCCATCAATAAAGCCGCATCCCCTCACCGAGCGCTTTCTCCCCCAACGGAGACAGCGCTTTTTAAGCGCGGCCGATCCCCAAAATCCCACAAAATGGAGTTGTTATCATGAATCCCCAAGCCACAGCCAACGAACCCGACCTAGTCCCGCCCGTCCCGCCGCAGCCCAAGACATCCAAGCCCCGGATCATCTACCTCGATTTCCTGCGCATCCTGGCC
>CABVBB010000306.1 GCA_902496505.1 uncultured Peptococcaceae bacterium | reverse complement strand
CACACTCCTTCACTGAAACATCGTATTTCATTCTATATGCGCTTGCGCATGAACCCGCCTTTACAAGACTATCATAATCGTTTTTGCCCAAAAAAACAAGCCGTAACGGCAAAATACCGTCACAGCTTGTATAGAGAAATTTTAGCACTTCCATTTTGCCCTTAGATGCTGGTGATATCCACCAATTCCACATCCAGGATGGACTTATCCATTTCGATGCAGTCGACCAGCGCCTTGGCTGTATCGATAGCAGTCAGGCAGGCGATAGAGCGTTCGACAGCCTTGCGGCGGATCTTGACGCCCTCTCTGGCAGGCTTGCGGCCTTTGGTCGATGTGGAGATCACATAGTCTACCTTGCCGCTTTCTAAGAGATCCATCAGATTCGGCTTGGGATCGGATACTTTGCCGACCATCTCGACCTTGACGCCTCTTTCCGCAAGGAAGGCTGCTGTGCCTTTAGTCGCATAGATAGTGAAGCCGATATCCTGCATCCGTTTGACGATAGGATAGATCTCTTCTTTATCCTTGTCGCGGACGGAGACTAAAACGCCGCCTTCTTTTTTGATCTTGTAGCCTGCACCGATGAGGCCTTTAAAGAGTGCCTCGTCAAAGGTACGGCCAATGCCCAGTACTTCACCGGTAGATTTCATTTCAGGCCCCAGATGGGTATCGACGGAGTGCAGCTTCTCAAAGCTGAAGACCGGCACCTTGACTGCAACATAGTCGCATTCCGGATAAACGCCTGTACCATAGCCCAGATCCTTGAGCTTAGCGCCCAGCATGATCTTGGTGGCCAGATCTACCATAGGAACATTGGTGACCTTGCTGATATAGGGAACCGTTCTGGAGGAACGGGGATTGACTTCGATAACATAAACTTCATCATCGTAGACGACATACTGGATGTTGACCAGACCGATGACATTGAGCTCTTTAGCCAGTTTGCCTGTGTACGCAATGATGGTATCTTTGGTCTTCTGGCTCAGGCTCTGCGCCGGATAAACGGAGATGGAGTCACCGGAATGGATGCCGGCCCGCTCGATATGCTCCATGATGCCTGGGATCAGGTAGTCCTCACCGTCACAAATGGCATCGACTTCGACCTCGACGCCCATCATATATTTATCAATGAGCACAGGATTTTCGATATTGTGGCTGACGATGATGGCCATATATTCTTCGACATCGGCATCCGTATAGGCGATGATCATATTCTGGCCGCCCAGGACGTAGGATGGGCGGAGAAGTACGGGATAACCGAGCTCGTTGGCCGCAGCCACTGCTTCGTCGATATGGAAGACTGTCTTGCCCTGCGGACGAGGGATCTGGCAGCGATTGAGCAGCTCATCGAACTCTTCACGGTCCTCCGCAGCATCGATGCTGGCAGCAGAGGTGCCCAGGATGCGCACGCCCTTAGCCTGCAGATGTTTGGTCAGCTTGATAGCCGTCTGGCCGCCGAACTGCACGATAACGGCCCAAGGCTTCTCCGTCTCGATGACATTGTCCACATCTTCTGGGGTCAGCGGATCGAAATAGAGCCTGTCAGACGTATCGAAGTCGGTAGAAACCGTCTCAGGATTATTGTTGACGATGATGGCTTCGTAGCCGGCTTCTTTCAGCGCCCAGACGCAGTGCACGGAGCAATAATCAAACTCGATGCCCTGACCGATGCGGATCGGACCGGAACCAAAGACCAGCACTTTTTTCTTATCTGCATCGTGATGCTCATCCAGATACAGCTGCGCTTCATTTTGACTGTCGTAGGTTGAATAGAAGTACGGCGTTTCGGCTGCAAATTCAGCGGCGCAGGTATCGACCATTTTGAAGGAAGCAAAGCGGTGCTCGGCCACCTTTTGGCCGGAAAGCTGCTCGATGGTCTTATCCAGGAAGCCAAATTTTTTAGCCGCCAAGTATTTTTCCTCGGTCAGCTCGCCCTCTGCTAAGGTCTTTTCCATGTCCGTCAGGTTTTTAAGTTTGTTGAGGAACCACTTATCGATCTTAGTGATGTCATGGATGGTGTCTACGGAGATGCCGCGTTTCAGCGCTGCATAGACCACAAAGCTCCGTTCATCGTCGCAGTTGCTCAAGAGTTTCTCGATATCCCCATCAGTGAGATTTTGCAGCTTGGGCAGGTTGAAGGTATCGATACCCAGCTCAACGGAGCGGACAGCCTTCATCATGGCCTGCTCAAAGCTGGTACCGATAGCCATGACTTCGCCGGTGGCTTTCATCTGCGTGCCCAGTGTTCTCTTGGCGTAGACGAATTTATCGAACGGCCATCTGGGGAATTTGACTACCAGATAGTCGATGGAGGGTTCAAAACAAGCATAGGTATTGCCAGTCACCGCGTTTAAGATCTCATCCAGGGTGTAGCCGATAGCGATCTTGGTCGCTACCTTAGCGATGGGATAACCGGTCGCTTTGGAAGCCAAGGCTGAGGAACGGGATACGCGGGGATTGACCTCGATGACCGCATAACGGAATTCATCAGGATGCAGAGCGAACTGGCAGTTGCAGCCGCCCTCGACACCCAGCTCCGACACGATATTGAGCGCTGCGGAGCGCAGCATCTGGTACTCTTTATCGGCCAGCGTCACTGCCGGCGCCACGACGATGGAGTCACCCGTATGCACGCCTACAGGATCGAGATTTTCCATGCTGCAGACCGTGATGATATTGCCCTTGCTGTCGCGGATAACTTCAAATTCGATCTCTTTCCAGCCGGAAATATTTTTCTCGATCAAGACTTGGGTGATCGGGGATAAACGCAGGCCATTTTCAGCGATCTCATGCAGTTCTTCTGCATTGTAAGCAATACCGCCGCCGGAACCGCCCAAGGTGAAAGCCGGACGCACGATGACTGGATAATGGATGACTTCGGCAAAGGCCAGCGCATCCTCCACAGTCTCTACGACTTTGGAAGGAATGCAGGGCTCGCCGATGGCTTCCATGGTATCCTTGAACATCTGACGGTCCTCTGCTTTATCGATAGTCTCAGGGTTAGCGCCCAAAAGCTTGACGCCGTATTCATCCAGATAGCCTTCTTTCGCCAGCTGCATGGACAAGGTCAGACCCGTCTGTCCGCCTAAGGTCGACAAGATGCTGTCTGGACGCTCGATAGCGATGATGCGCTTGACCACATCCAAATTGAGCGGCTCGATATAGATCTTGTCTGCCATGACTTTGTCCGTCATGATGGTGGCTGGGTTGGAGTTGACCAATACAACTTCCAGTCCCTCTTCCTTGAGCGCGCGGCAGGCTTGAGTACCGGCATAGTCAAATTCGGCAGCCTGTCCGATCACGATAGGGCCAGAACCGATCACTAATACTTTTTTGATATCTGATCTCAGTGGCATCTTATTTGTCCTCCTTCATCAATTCGACAAAGCTTTCGAACAAGCACATGGTGTCTCTAGGACCGCTGCAGGCTTCTGGATGGAACTGCACGGTAAAGGCTGGTGCATTGCTGTAGCGGATACCTTCGCAGCTTTTGTCATTGACATTGTAATGGCTCATGGCAGCGATGGCGGGATCCAGGGATTTTTCATCCACAGCGTAATTGTGATTTTGGCTGGTGACATAGACGCGATCGCTGGCCATATCCTTGACCGGCTGATTGGTCCCATGATGACCATATTTCAATTTATATGTCTTGCCGCCATTGGCCAAAGCCATCAGCTGATGCCCCAGGCAGATGCCGAAAATAGGCACCTTGGCCGCGATCAATTTTTGCAGATTGGCGATGATCTCTGTATTTTCTTCTGGATCGCCAGGGCCGTTGGAGAGCATGATGCCATCGGGCCGGTAAGCCAGAACCGCCTCAGCTGAAGTAT